>JALQWV010000062.1 GCA_023263465.1 Ilumatobacteraceae bacterium | reverse complement strand
CGTCTGCCGGTGCACTCGAGGGCATCACCCAGAACAGCGTGATGACGATCGCCCGCGACCTCGGCTATGACATTCGTGTCGACAACCTCGCACGCAGCGACCTGTACATCGCGGACGAGATCTTCGCCTGCGGCACCGCTGCCGAAGTCGGCTCGGTGCGCTCGGTCGACGAGCGGCCGATCCCGTGCCCGGGCCCGATCACGAAGGCGATCGCCAGCACCTACGCCAAGGCGGTGAGGGGCCAATTGCCCCAGTACGCCCACTGGTGCGAACTGGCCAAATAGCACCAAATAACAGTCCTGTGAGTTACCTGTGCGTTTGCACAGGTCCTTCCACACCACTACCCACAGGGTCATCCACAGCACCCCCATTGGGTTTGCGCGATTCCTCGGCCTGGTTATCCACAGATTTGTGTGGTCTGCGTTGCCAAGGGGTACCTGCGGGCGACAGACTAGAGACGTGACCATATTCGGAGCCTCCTCGACGTCGATCGCGATCATCATTATTTCCTAGGCGTGCGTCCCTCCGACGCACGCCGCAGCCGCCCTCAGGGGCGGCTTTTTTCATCCTCGAATTCAGCCCACCGAACAGAAAGTGAACCAACACCATGAGCAAGGAACTGGTCGAAGTATTCGACACCACGTTGCGCGACGGAATGCAAGTGGAAGGTGTGTCGGCAAGCGTTGAAGACAAGTTGCGCATTGCAGAACAACTGGACTACTTAGGTGTGCACTTCATTGAGGGTGGTTGGCCTGGCGCAAACCCGAAAGACATCGAGTTCTTCGCTCGCGCAAAGCAAGAGCTGACATTCACCACTTCAGCATTGGTTGCTTTCGGCTCTACGCGTCGCCCGCTTGGCAAAGTTGACGATGATGCAACGTTGCGAAATTTGATTGAAGCGCAAACCTCTGCGGTATGCATAGTTGCAAAAGCATGGGACTATCACGTTGAACATGCATTGCAAACCACTCTTGCGGAGGGCATTGACATGGTGTCGGATTCGGTGAAGTACCTCACTGCTAACGATCGTCGGGTGCTTGTTGACATGGAACATTTCTTTGACGGATTCAAGTCGAACCCAGAGTTTTCGCTGCGTGTATTAGAGGCAGCAATCATTGGCGGAGCTACACACTTGGTGTTGTGCGACACCAACGGCGGATCACTCCCAAGCGACGTTCTGCACATTGTCGGAGAGGTGAAAAAGCACATCGGTGACGATGCAACAATCGGAATTCATTGCCACGACGACACGGGTTGTGCGGTGGCTAACTCACTTGCAGCAGTGCAAAGCGGCGCACGCCATGTTCAGGGAACGTTGAACGGTCTTGGTGAGCGAACGGGAAACACCAACCTGACAACAGTGATTCCTAACTTGCAATTAAAGATGGGCTTTGAGTGTTTGCCAGAAGGAAGGCTTGAGCGCCTTACCGCAGTAAGTAATTATGTGGCTGAAGTGTTGAACCGTCCATTGAATCCGCAGGCTCCATACGTTGGTAGTTCAGCATTTGCACACAAGGCTGGACTTCACGTTTCAGCAATCTCGCGTGCGAAGGATGCATACGAGCACATCGCACCTGAATTAGTTGGCAATGGCACGCGATTCCTGGTGAGCGAAATGGCTGGTCGTGCAACGATCACCATGAAGGCTGAAGAACTTGGTCTCACTATGGATGGACCAGCGGTCAATCAAGTAATTGATGATCTGAAGCGACTTGAACACGAGGGATACCACTTTGAGGCAGCCGACGCTTCGCTTGAACTGTTGATGCGTCGTGCTTCGGGATGGCAACAGAACTTCTTCAGTGTTGAGTCAATGCGTGTGATTACCGATGAGTCATCGGCTGGGACATTTACAACTGAAGCAACAGTGAAGGTGTGGATCGGTGACCACCGTGAAGTACGGGTTGCCGAAGGCAATGGTCCGGTTAATGCAATTGACACTGCATTGCGTGCTGCATTGCTGGATAAGTTCCCGCAACTTTCCCGCGTGCATTTGACTGACTACAAGGTGCGAATCTTGGATTCGGGTTCGGCAACTGGTGCAGTAACTCGCGTCTTGTTGGATGCCTCAGATGGTGAGCGCAACTGGACCACCATTGGTGTGTCGTCGAACATCATTGAAGCCTCGTGGCGCGCTCTTGAGGAGTCGCTCATCTTCGGGCTCTTGCATTCCAAGTAGGCTCGCAGGAGTATGGCTGCTCCAAAATTTGCTCCAGTAAGTGCAACCCAAACGCCGCGTTCATATGAATCGCCTGTATATGTACCGGCGCCATGGTCGCCGGGTCGGCCTGGAGAAATTGACGGCAAGCAGCCTCGTGGCGCGAGCTTGGGCAATCAAGGACCCGATCAGGGTTACATCCTGACGCTTGCTCGCATTGCTCGCAACAAGATCAAAGTGCAACCGGGTGAGTCGGTGGACGATGCGATTCGTGGGTCAATAGGCATCGCGTTGCGCCGAGCTTCCATGTACGGCCGTGCGCCGGTCATGCACGACCTCACCTTTGCACTCACCATCTGGGGATGGCTAATTGATGTTGTGCCTGCAGATTTGTTGGCACGTCGTAAAGAACTCTTCATGGGAGTGGGCGATGCAGCGCACTCGTATTACGAAGTTCGCGAAATCACCGGACTCGTTCCGGAAACGACTTACCAATTGTCAATCGAGCAACTCACCGCAAGTATGCCAATGTCGTGGCGTGCACTTACTGGGGCATAGTTCATGCCTACGCAAGTTGTTGGGGTTCATTCTTCGCCTGAACACACATTCACAAAACAAGCACAAGGCTCAATTGAACTTGTAGCGGGTATCGGTGTGCAGGGCGATGTGCATGCTGGTGCAACCGTAAAACACTCATACTTGCTGCGTAGGAAACCAGAAAAGCCGAACCTTCGTCAGGTTCATCTCATTGCAAGCGAATTAATTGAGGAATTGCGCCTTGAGGGTTTCAATGTTGAGCGAGGCTCAATGGGCGAAAACATCACCACGAGCGGAGTGCAACTCACATCGTTGCCACACGCAACTCGGTTGGTGTTTCCGAGCGGTGCTGCAATTGAACTCACCGGAATACGTACGCCATGCAAGCAGCTGAATGCATTTCAAGACGGCTTGCTCGCTGCAGTGCGAGAGAAGAACGAAAACGGTTCATTTCGTCGGCCAGTTGGTGTGCTTGCAGTAGTAGTGGCAAGTGGCGTTGTTTCGCCAAATGACGTAATTGATGTACAGCTTCCGACCGGCACACATCGCGCCATGGAATTTATTTAACTACAGCGCAAACTTCTCTAAGTCGGCAAGGTTCACAAACTCGAGGGTGTGAATATGCGTTGCGCGTAAATTCACTTTTGGCGCCATTCCTGCTTCAAATGCTTCTTGCCAGCGCGAAGCACAGAGACACCAGTGATCTCCGGCCTTCAGGCCATCAAAACCGTATTGCGGCATTGGGGTAGACAGATCGTTACCGCGCGATTGAGAGAACGCAAGAAACTCATCGGTCATCACTGCGCAAACCGTGTGCACACCGGTGTCGTCGCCGCCTGTTTCACAACATCCAGTGCGGTACCAACCTGTCATTGGAGAAGTACAACAAGTTTCGATTGGTTCGCCGTAAACATTCACCTGAGTTCCAATTGTCATGTGCCTCAACTTAGTGTTCGCTCAAGGTGAGTGCTTTGCTCAGATAGCCTGAATGCACATGTCTGCAACTCCTCGCTATCGTTTCGCGCCATCTCCAACCGGCTATTTCCACGTGGGTGGTGCACGTACAGCACTGTATAACTGGCTTCTTGCACTGAAGAACAACGGCACGTTTGTGCTGCGTATTGAAGACACTGACGAATCCCGAAACGAGCCTCAGTGGACTCAAGGGATCATTGATGCACTTGCGTGGATTGGCATTGACAGCAATGATCCACATTTTGAGGGGCCATATTTCCAGTCCACCTACGCGGCGGAACATGTTGCTGCTGCGCATAGGTTGTTTGAAGAAGGCAAGGCGTATTACTGCGACCAGACCACTGAACAAATTCAGGAGCGAGCAAAAGCAGCAGGCTTGAATGGCTACGACGGCTTTTCACGCGACCGGAAACTGGGTCCTGGTCCTGGACATGTTTTGCGCTTCCGAGTTCCTGAAGGTAAGACCATCGTGAATGACACCGTTCGCGGATCAGTGGAATTCGAAAACTCCACAATTGAAGACTTTGTGTTGTTGCGAGGTAATGGCACCCCAGTGTTCCTCATTGCCAATGTGGTGGACGACATCACCATGAACATCACGCACGTAGTGCGAGCAGAGGAGCATCTACCAAATACTCCAAAGCAGCAAATGTTGTGGGAGGCACTTGGCCACACACCGCCAGTCTGGGCGCATGTTCCCGTGTTAGTTAATGAGCAGCGCAAAAAGCTGTCAAAGCGTCGTGACAAGGTTGCTGTTGAGCAATATCGAGAGGAAGGAATTTTGCCTGAAGCGATGGTGAATTACCTCATGACACTTGGTTGGGCGCCAAGTGGCGACACTGAAATCGTTCCCTTGCAGAAAATTCAAGACGAATTCCGCTTGGAAGATGTCAATCATTCGCCGGCGTTTTTTGACATCAAGAAATTGCTGTCATTCAATGGTGAATACATTCGCCTCATGAGTCACGACGCATTTATTGCTGCAGCAAATGAAGTGCTCACGAGTTCGGCTGCAACATGGTCAGCGGATCGCTATAAGCCAGAAGTGTTTGCCGCGATGGCGCCACTTGTGCAAACACGCGTAGCGGTGATGTCTGAAGTGGTCGCAATGGTTGACTTCCTGTTTTTGGCCGAGCCACCAATTGATGATGCCGCGTTTGCCAAAGCGTTTGGCTCTGATTTCGCAGTACCAACGCTTTCTGAAATTTCAAAAGCATTTGAAACGGTTGAGTGGAATGCGGAAAGCATCAAAGTGGCTGTTGAAACAATTGGTAATCAGCACGATGTAAAGCTTGGAAAGTTGCAAGGACCTCTGCGCGTTGCAATCACAGGTCGAACAGTTGGTCCACCATTGTTTGAACCGATTGAATTACTTGGGCGTGTTGAGTCGCAGCGTCGAATTCGCGCAGCACTCGTGCGGGCTGCTGGTTAACACAACGCTATGAAGCGCACAGGCACTCTGTCGGTGCTTGTGTTGGCTGGATTCCTGTATGTCATTCTGAACATTGTTCAGGTGTGGTCGGTTGGACGAAGTGACATCCGCAGAGAAGTCGATGCAATTGTGGTGATGGGAGTCGCTCAATACGACGGAAAACCCTCACCGCAACTACGGGCTCGGCTTGATCATGTGCTCACGTTGTGGAAACAAGGTGTGGCCAAATTGGTGGTGACTACGGGTGGTAATCAACCTGGAGATCGCTTCACAGAAGCAAGGGCGTCGGCCGACTATCTGATTGCAGGTGGAATTCCTGAATCGTCAATTTCCATGGAAGATCTTGGCTCCACAACGCTTCAGTCGATGCAAGGCGTTGCCCAGATATTGAATAGCCGGGGGCTTACTTCGGTCGAAATTGTGACCGATCCCTATCATGCGCTCCGGTCGCAATTGATTGCACAAGATCTTGGCCTGACTGCCTATGTTTCTCCGGCCGAGAATTCTGCAGTGACGGGTAATGCAGAAAAAAAGCGAATGATCAATGAGGGGCTGGGTATTTCACTGGCTCATGTCATTGGCTTTAAGGCCCTCGACCAATTGACGAATTGATTGGGACTGTATTGCGGTCGATTTAGGGTTGCCGATAACCTTGCGTCATCACTCTGGGGAGTGGTGTAACTGGCAACACAGCAGATTCTGGTTCTGTTATTCAGGGTTCGATTCCTTGCTCCCCAACAAATTGTCTAGTCGTCGTGTTGCGGGATGAGCACGAACTTTCCAACGTGCTTCTTTTCCAAGAATTCCTGCTGCGCGCGAACAATATCTACGAGCGGAAAAGTTTTAGCAACAAGTGGCTTGATGCGATGGGACTCTATGTAGGAAACGAGTTGAGGGAACACAGGCTCATCCCAAGCGGTGCAACCAATAAGCGTGAGATCTTTGAGATACATGGTGCGTAGGTCAAGATTGACGAATGGTCCACCGATCGCGCCAGATGATGCATATCGACCACCACGCTTCAGCAGGTTGAGTTCTCCCTCGAATTGAGGGCCACCAACGTTGTCAATTACAACATCAAAGCTTTCTTCACCAAGTTCTTTCACAATGTCTGCAGCTCGATCAATGACAAAGTCGGCACCAATACGAAGCACTTCGTCCATTTTTGATTTTCCAACTATTGCAGTAACGATTGCTCCACGAGCCTTTGCAAGTTGCACGACAGCAGATCCAACGCCGCCAGATGCTCCTGCAACAAGCACATGCTCGCCGGAAGTAACACGCGAACGCTGCACCATGTTTTCGCCGGAGCCGTAGCTACATGGAATGGATCCAAGTTCAGCATCGGACCATGACGACTCGATAGGGAAGACCTCGTTTGCGGGCACCTTTACGAATTGCGCAAATGCGCCGTCAAAGTCTGAGCCCATCCAGGTATTGATCATGGAGCTAAATCCATGAGGTCGCATGCAAGGACGAACAAGCACACGTTTGTCAACTAATGCTGAATGTTCAGAATCAAAAGTTTGTTCGACGATGCCACAGCAATCAGTGCCTTGAATAAAAGGAAACGGGGTAGGGATATGCCAGCCACCACCTGAGTACCAGCCGAGTCGTGTGTTGATCTCGGTGTTGTTTACTCCGGCTGCGAGCACTTTGATGAGCACCTCGCCCGCGCCAAGTTTGGGCATCGGTACTTCGCGGTAGTGCAGTTTGTCGAAACCGCCATTTCCCGTAGTGACAACAGCCTTCACAGGGTTAACACTAGAGACAATTGAGAAAGACAATCGGTAGCCTTGAAGCGCTACTTGGCCCCATCGTCTAGTGGCCTAGGACACTACCCTCTCAAGGTAGCGGCACGGGTTCGAATCCCGTTGGGGCTGCAAATCACTTATGAAACGTTTCGTATTTGTTGCTCTTGCATCTTTTTTGCTCGTCTCGTGCTCGTCGTCTGAACAAAATTCAGTAGCAGTTGTTTGTCCTGCAGCAGATGCGGGCGATGCAACGGCAATTACTCCAGAGCGTGCAGAGATGCTTGTGGGATTAATGGAAGGCGATGCCGAAAAGTGCGCAACTGATCTCGGTTGGGCGTATCGAGTTGGTTCGCGCGATGGCGAAAATTTTGCTCTTACAGCCGATTATTCACAGCAGCGTGTAACGGTAACCATCACGCTTGGTGTGGTCACTGCTATTTCAGTTGGCTAGCAGCAGGTCGCCTGTGTGCCCACGGCATAGCTATTTCTAGTTGAGATGCAAGTCGGATAAGTAAGTCTTCGCGTCCATATGCAGCAACTAATTGCATGCCTACTGGAACTCCTTCGGCTGTCCAATGCAATGGAAGGCTGATTGCTGGCTGACCACTGGTGTTGAATGCTGGTGTAAAGGGCACGAAGTCTGCGGCAACTTTCATTGGTTTCATCGGATCGTTTGGGTCATTTGCGAAGGAACCGATTGGCAATGGAACCCGTCCGGCTGTTGGTGTTAACAGAATGTCCCAACCATCTGCCCACCATTGTTGAACGGCGCGCCGGTAATGCGAAGTCGAGAGAATTGCATTTGCATAGTCGGTTGCCGAAGCATGTTTTGAATATTCGGCCATCGTCCAGTTAACGAGCTCAAAGTCTTCCTTGGTGACCTCGCGACCGAGCAATGTCGCGACACCTTCACGTGCAACCGACATATTGGTGCTCCATAACGATGTGAACTTCGGTGCAAACGTTTGATCTTCAAGTGCCTTTGGCCAAGCCGCCTCTACGTAATGCCCAAGGTCTTCAAGAACCTTTGCCACGATGTGCACTCCTTCGGCACATTCGGGGTCAATGTCTCCAGGAACCGGTCGATGATCTAAGAAACCAATTCGAAGCTTGCCTGTTGGTGCTCCGACTTCTTGGATGTATGGCCGAGTAGGAGGAGGCGCAATAACACGGTCACCTACTGCGGGCCCTTGTGCGATATCAAGAATGATTGCGGTATCGCGCACGGTTCGACTTACTGCAAGCTCAACTCCCAGATTGGTTTCGTCACGGAAAGGAGCGCCAGTAATACGACCTTGGCTTACTTTCAAGCCAACTAGTCCACAGCATGCTGCGGGAACCCGCACAGAACCCCCACCGTCGGTTGCATGTGCAACTGGAACAATTCCAGCGGCCACCGCCGCCGCACTTCCACCACTTGAACCTCCTGCCATGCGATTGGTATCCCAGGGAGTTCGCGTAGGTCCCCACGCTTCGGGCTCTGTCGTTGGCACACTGCCGAATTCGGGTGAATTACCGCGACCAAAAATGACGAGACCAGCGTTGACAAATCGCTGCACAATTTCGGCAGTGAATTCTGAATTAAGTGACGCAGCCTTCATTGCCTTATTGCCGTTGGAAAGTGGAAAACCTTTCATTGCTGCGTGAAGGTCTTTCAAGATGAACGGCACACCGCGAAGTGGCATTGCGGAATTGGTTGGAAGATTGCGAGCGATATCTCGAGCCTTGTCGAACCAAGTAAAGGTGAGGGCATTGATCGCTGGGTTCAGACGCTCGGCTCGTTCAATGGCGGCGTCGAGAAGTTCAACTGGTGTTACCTTTCCGGAACGAACAAGTTCGGCTTGGTCAATGGCATCAACCCATTGTGTGTCTTGTGCAAGTGATGACATTGCAATTCCCCCTGATTGATTAGGGTTTACAGCCTGTGAGCAGTTCCGAACCCTCCAATCAACTTACTGCCCGAGATGTCCTCAAGTCTTCATCGGTGCGCCGCATGCTTACATCGAGCTTTGCTTTCTATGTTGGCGTAATGCTGCAGGCAGCAACGCTCGGTAAACACATTTTTGATATCACGGGCAGGGCAATAGATATTGGATGGCTCGGATTAGCAGAGTTTGCACCTATTGCGTTACTCGTGTTCGTCAGCGGAAGCGTTGCCGACCGATACAACCGAAAACATGTGGCAGCCATTGCGCTTGCAGGCGAATTGGTCTGTGCACTATCTCTTGTTTGGTATTCCATTTCAATTCAGGGAGACGAAAGCCCTGCAGTCTGGCCATTCTTCATGATCGGAATCGTTTTTGGTTCGTGTCGCGCATTTCTTTCACCGGCGGTTCGCTCTATTTATCCGATGGTTGCCCCGGACGGTGGGTTGCCGCCGATCATTGCGATGAGCTCGGCAGTATGGACCTCGGCGATGATCATCGGTCCGGCCGCTTCGGGATTGCTGTACAGCATTTCCCCGTGGATTCCTTACGCAACTACATCAGCGTTAACGCTAATTGGAATTTTGGGCATCTTGGGAGTGCAGTTTTTGCGAGAACCAGCACCACGCGATCCGAACGAAAAGGTAACGATGCGCTCGGCAATGGAAGGACTGCATTTTATTAAGCGCACTCCAATTTTGTTGGCTGCAATCTCACTCGACCTGTTTGCCGTGCTGTTTGGTGGTGCTGTCGCACTGTTGCCAGTGATCGCAGAGGAACAACTTGGTGTTGGCAATATTGCATACGGTTGGCTCCGTGCTGCAGGTGGTATTGGTGCAGCAGCAATGGCGGCGTTTTTGGCCATTCGTCCACTGCAAAGAAATGTGGGGCGATCGTTGTTAATAGCTGTTGGAGTATTTGGCTTAGCAACAATTGTGTTGGGCGATACGTCGAGTTACACCGTTGCATTCATTGCGGTGTTGGTATTGAGTGCAGCCGACATGGTGAGCGTGTTTATTCGCGGTTCCATCGTTCCCCTCGTGACGCCAGACGAAAAACGTGGTCGAGTGTCGGCTGTAGAAAATGTATTCATTGGCGCAACCAACGAACTAGGAGCATTTGAGTCTGGGCTTGCCTCGCAAGCGTTTGGCACACCTGCAACGGTGATCGGCGGAGGAGTAGCTACCATCGCCATCGTTGGAGTGTGGTGGATCGGATTCCCATCTCTTCGCAAAATTGACCGTTTCAGCGACTTGGATTCGAGCGAGAACCCTGCATAGAAATTGGTTTGGCAACTACTGTGAAAGACATGTCTCAACCCCTCAAGACAAGTGGCATCGTTCACGAATTCAAAGCGTTTATTAACCGAGGAAGTGTGGTTGACGTAGCCGTTGCTTTTGTTATGGGCGCCACATTTAAGACCGTTATTGATGCTGTGGCCGGAGATGGCAAAGACAACCAGGGAATTCTCGGTGGCTTGGTCGGTGCCGTGTTTGGTGGAAATCGACCAAATTTTAACGACAAGGGTCTGACCTTGAACGGAAGTTTCATTCCTGTTGGTGGATTGCTGACAGCAATTCTAAATTTTTTGATGGTGAGCACAGTGATGTTTTTCGTGATTAAGGCATATGGTCGTTTTCATAATGCAAAAACTGAAGAATCGACGAATGATTTGTTGGCATCTATTCGCGACGAAATTCGTAAACAGAACAACAATTAAATGCGCCGCAACGGGTTTATTGCAGGTGTAATTGCAACGTTGCTCGTAATCGCGATTTCATTTGGCGCTTATCGGTTTGTTGTGAATCGGAGCGAATATTTAAGCGGTGTTGGCAGAATTCCTGGAGGCGATTTCAACTCACTTATCACACTTCCAGACGGAGTAGATATCACGTTTCCAGAATTACTCGGAAAAATGATTGGACCGCAAATTCAAGGCAATCGAGTTCTGATGATTGGCGACTCAATTTTTGCTTCAACTTCTTCGCGTTATGGCAATGAAATGTGTAACACACTTACAAAACTTGGTTGGCAGGTGGCGGTCGAGGCTCAAGCGGGAGAATTCATAGATTTCGGTGCGCGAGTGCTGGGGCGTCGGTGGGAAGAGGGTTGGGACACAGCAGTGGTATTTCTTGGTACCAACAACGATGACAACATGGTTGCATATGAAGAAAAGTTGCGTGAAATGTTTGATGTGCTTTCGCAAAATCCTTTCGTCGTGTTGACCACCGCGGAGTTTCGACCAAAGCAATTTCAAATTAATGAAATTATTAAACGCGTAGCTGAGGAGTATGGAAACATCACAGTGCTTGACTGGGCGGCGGTGGCAAGGAATAACGGTTTGATTGGAACCGATGGGGTGCATCTCACTGCAGATGGACGAGCAGTACTTGCAACTGCGGTAGCGCGATCTCTTGAATTCGCGCGCGATCGAAGCAATGGCCAGTGCTTGCCATCTATATTTCAGAATGATTCCAAGGTTCTCGATGCAATGCCAACAACCCTTCCTGCTGAAACGGTGACTACAGATGCGCCCGGCGGTGCGGTAGCAACTACGGTTGCCCCATGACAAACAGCATGAAAATTGGGATCTTTGGCTCAAACAACGACAGCACAGTTGACGGAGTGCTCGCAGAAGTGAAGACGGCAGAGCGAGATGGCTTTGCATCGTATTGGCAGTCACAAATTTTTGGACTGGATGCGCTCAGCACGCTTTCAGTTGTGGGTCACCAGGTTCCACGTATTGAACTGGGAACCAGCGTGATTCCTACGTATCCACGTCATCCGATGATGTTGGCGCAACAAGCGCTCACAGCGAACCAGGCAAGCGGAGGTCGTTTGTGCTTGGGGATTGGCCTTAGTCACCAGGTGGTCATTGAAGGAATGTTAAATCTTTCATTTGAAAAGCCGTTGCGTCACATGAAGGAATACCTATCAATCCTGATGCCGTTAATCCATGATCGAAAGGTTTCGTTTGCGGGAGAAACTCTTACCACGCATGCCGAGCTCACTATTGGAAAGCCACAAAGCTGCGACGTTGTCGTTGCTGCCCTCGGGCCACAAATGCTGAGGCTTGCTGCGGCGATGACTCAGGGAACACTCACGTGGTGCACCGGGCCAGAAACTTTACGCACACTTACCGTGCCAACCATTAACGAGGCTGCAGACAGACTTGGAAAGCCTAAGCCCCGTGTGATTGCTGCGCTTCCAGTATGTGTCACAAAAGATGTTGAAGGCGCACGCGCTCGAGCAGCACAAGTGTTTGCTGTGTATGGGCAGTTGCCAAGCTATCGAGCAATGTTGGACCACGAAGGTGCTGCCGGCCCAGCAGACGTTGCCATTATCGGTTCAGCAAGCGAAGTGTTTGACAGGGTTGCAGCGTTGCAAGAAATTGGAGTCACTGATTTCGGCGGAGTGGAGTTCGGAGCAACACCAGACGAACAACACGACACACGTGAAATGTTGAAGTCGCTACTGCAGCGCTAGTTCACTATTTGCGAACTGTTAATTTGACGCCTGTATTGGCATTGATTGCATCAAAAAAGTCGTTGCCCTTGTCGTCAACCACGATAAATGCAGGGAAGTCTTGAACTTCAATTTTCCATACTGCTTCCATGCCGAGCTCTGCGAATTCGAGCACTTCAACTTTGGTGATGCAATCCTGGGCCAAGCGTGCCGCGGGACCACCTATTGAACCGAGGTAGAAACCGCCATACGTATTGCAAGCATCGGTGACCTGCTTCGAGCGGTTCCCTTTTGCCAACATCACAAAGCTTCCGCCTGCAGCCTGGAAATCGGCAACATAGCTATCCATCCGACCTGCAGTAGTCGGGCCAAATGATCCCGATGCAAAACCCTCTGGCGTTTTGGCGGGACCTGCGTAATAGACGCAGTGATCTTTCATGTATTGCGGAAGCCCTTTGCCGGCATCGAGGCGTTCTTTGATTTTTGCGTGTGCGATATCGCGAGCAACCACCATTGGCCCGGTGAGCATGACTCTCGTTTTTACGGGGTACTTCGACAACGTGTCACGAATTTCTGACATCGGCAAATTCAGATCAATTGCCACAACTTCGCTTGCTAAGTGCTCCTCGGTGATCTCCGGAAGGAAACGGGCTGGATCAGTTTCGAGTTGTTCGAGGAAGATGCCCTTGCTGTTAATTTTGCCAAGCGCCTGACGGTCGGCACTGCAACTCACGGCCATGGCAACAGGGCAACTTGCGCCGTGGCGAGGTAGGCGAATAACGCGTACATCGTGACAGAAATACTTTCCTCCAAATTGCGCACCAATTCCAGTTTGCTGCGACAACGTGAGCATCTTCTGTTCAAGGTCGAGATCGCGGAATGCGTGTCCGAGTTTGCTGCCCGATGTTGGCAGCGAATCGAGGTAGTGAGCGCTTGCAAGTTTTGCTGTCTCTACAGCGTTCTCTGCCGAGGTTCCTCCAATAACAATTGCGAGGTGATACGGAGGGCAGGCTGCGGTTCCAAGTGTTTTCATTTTTTCAAATGCCCACGGAAGCAAAGACTTTTCATTCAGGAGTGCTTTGGTCTCTTGGAATAAATAACTCTTGTTTGCCGAACCGCCACCTTTAGCCATGAACAAGAACTTGTATTCATCGCCATCAACAGATGAAATTTTGATTTCTGCAGGAAGATTGGTGTTGGTGTTCACTTCTTCGTACATCGAAAGTGGAGCTAGTTGGCTGTAGCGAAGGTTGCTGGTGAGGTACGTGTTGTAAATGCCCTGCGAAATTGCTTCTTCGTCGCCACCACCTGTGAATACGAACTGGCCTTTTTTAGCTTTCACAATTGCCGTGCCCGTGTCCTGGCACATCGGCAACACACCACCTGCAGAGATACTGGCGTTCTTCAACAGATCAAGTGCTACGAATCGATCATTGTCGCTTGCTTCGGGATCAACCATGATGTTGGCCAGCTGTTGCAAGTGGCTTGCACGTAATAGATGAGCGATGTCGCGCATGGCGTGCTCGGTGAGTGTAACGATTGCTGCTGGATCAACTTTGAGAAACGTTCCCTCACTGGTTTCAAAAGTGGAAACACCTTCGTTTCCTAGGAATCGGTATTGCGTGTCATCTACGCCAAGAGGAAGCAGCTCCGAGTATTCAAAAGGTGCTGGCGTTGGCTTTGCCATTACACGAGTGCCGGTGTGCCCTTGTAGGTACCTGGGTCGCCTGCGGCTGGAATCAACGGGCGAGACCATTTCACTGTGTCGGCAATGTAGTCGGACACTTCGCGCCACGACTTGGGGCTCCATCCTTGAGCGCACTGCGGCACTGTTCCATCTGACTGAATAAACACAAACGCAGGAAGTTCAGTAAGTCCGAGTTGCTTTACCAACAATCGCTCTGGATCGGTGAAAGTGAGGTAGGTATCAGCAAGTGGACCAAGGAACTTCTTTGCATCGGCTTCAGAAGAAGTGACCACAAAGTTGACCCGTGTAGCGGCACCAGAGAATTCATGCAGGATCCGTCCGGCGGTTTTCAAGATCCATGAACTTTCGTTGGTGTAGGGGTCAATGACGATGGACGTGAGATGGAAGGTGGTCAACCATTCGCGCAATGGGCGAGCCTCGCCGTTGAGGGGTTTGAGTGAAGTGTCGAGAGAAGGTGCATTTGCCACAGGATGAGACGGTAGCAAGTTAGAGCACTAGCGTCTCAACAATGCACCCGATTGAGCACCTGCGGTATGTGGCGCGTGCCACTGGAGCCGACCCAGTCGCATTGGTGAGCGAGACAGCACAGGCACTATTTGGCTTGCATTTGGAGCCGGCAGGCTTGGTTTTGGCCGCACGGAGAATCGTGGAGCGACACCCCACATGTGCGCCATTGTGGTGGCTGTGTGCTCAAGCGTTATCTGCGCTTGACCCGTTTGAACGTCTGTATGAACTGGAATCCGAAATTGGCAACGATGCAACGACAGATCACCTCCTTTCGTATCTGGGCGGCTCGCAGACAGTGTGCATTGTTGGTTGGAGTCCGACTGCACTTGAAGCCTTGGTGCAGCGTGGTGAGTGCAAAGCCTTGGTGATTGATTCCTTTGGATCGGCAGATAGTGCGGTACATGCACTTGAGCGAGTTCAGGTGGAAGCAGAAAACGTGTCAATCGAGCATGCAGCACGTGCCATTGGCATGTGCGACATGGTGGTGCTTGATGCATTGGGTTGTGGTCCGGACGAATTCCTCATGAACTCTGGCTCGCATGGTGTGGCCGCCCTCGCATACGTTGCGCAAAAACCTGCAGTCGTCACTGCACGACGCGGAACGCGATTGCCAGCCGAATTATGGGAGGCAATGAAATCGCGCAATGTCGATTCACAACGTCCGTGGCGAACCGAGGTGGATGTTGTTCCGCGCGAACTGTTTCGCGCTGTTGTTGGACCGCAAGGAATCACGGACGCTTCGCTGTCAGTAGTGGCCGAATGCGCCCCTACGACCGAGATGCTCGTGCGCAGTGCGATGTAACCTGTAGTCCATGTCAGCACGCTCCCGTCATCTTCCTCGCCGTTCATGCCTGTCAATTCCAGGCTCGTCAGAAAAGATGCTGGGCAAGGGTCCAGGAATTCCTGCCGACATGGTGTTCCTCGATCTTGAAGACGCAGTAGCACCAAAGGAAAAAGAAGCTTCACGCGCCAAGATCGCAGCCGCTATTCGTGGCAATGACTGGGGCGACAAGGTGTTGTGTGTTCGCGTAAACGACTGGAGCACCAAGTGGACTGCCTTTGACATTATTGAAGTTGTCGGCAATGCAGGTGAACGCCTCGACGAAATCATGTTGCCAAAGGTTGAATCTGCAGCGCAGATCGTGGCAACCGACATGTTGCTTCGTCAGGTAGAAATTTCAGCAGGTTTGCCAATCGGCCACATCGGCATTGAGGCGCAAATTGAAACTGCTCGCGGGCTGATCAATGTTGAAGAAATCTGTGCAGCAAGCCCTCGACTTGAAACCATCATCTTTGGACCAGCCGACTTTGCAGCAAGCATGGAAATGCCAGTGCTCACAGGTGGCGTAAAGATTGACGAATACCCAGGTGACCACTTCCATTACGTGTACAACAAAATCTTGATGGCAGGTCGTGCAAATGGTCTGCAAGTAATCGACGGACCGTTCTTGCATGTTCGCGACAGCGATGCGCTTCGCGAATACAGCATGCGTTCCCGCATTCTTGGCTACGACGGCAAGTGGGCATTGCACCCAGACCAAGTAACCGTCTTGAACGACGTGTTCTCGCCAACGCAGGAACAGTTCGACAAAGCCTGGTCAATTATTGATGCCTACAAAGAAGCCACCGAAGGCGAAGGCAAGGGCGCAGTCATGTTTGGTAACGAAATGATTGACGAAGCTAGCCGCAAGATGGCGTTGAAGTTCATCTCACGCGGTGAGCGTGCAGGTCGCAAGCGTTCACCACAAGCGTGACCAAACGTTTCGACGCAATTCTGTTTGATGCTGGTGGCATCTTTTTATTACCCGACCCCATTTCACTAGGCGCAATTGTTCGCGCACATGGTGGCGATGGTTCTATCGAACGATTAATGCGCGCACATTACGCCGGTATGGAGCGTTTAGACGCTGTTGCGCGCGAAACCGCAAAAGAAACCATTGATGGTTTCAGTTGGAATCCATATCGCGACGCTTATGTAGAGGCTGCAGGAATAACCGGATCCTCTGCGGTGAGTGCAAGCGCACAACTGCGAAAAATGTTCTCACCGTTTTTATGGCGATATCCAATTCTTGAATCCGCTGCCGCATTGTGGCAAATGCACTTGAAAGGTTTACCCATCGGCATTGTGTCAAATGCCAGCGGGCAGGTGGAAGCAACGCTTGCCAACCAATGCATCTGTCAAGTGGGAACTGGCGCAGGTGTTCCGGTGCTCATCGTTACCGATTCCCATGTCATAGGAACAGCCAAACCTCACCCCGGAATCTTTCGAGATGCAATTGCGGTCATGAACGAAAAGGGGATTGGAATTGACCGCATCGCCTACGTTGGCGACTCATTTGTGAATGACGTTATTGGTGCGCAGAATGCAGGACTACACCCAATCTTGCTAGACCCGTACAACGATCATGCAAGTTATGACTGCGAGCGAATTAGCTCGCTACATGACCTAATCGCTTTTATTTAGCAGCTGACTCTTCAACCAAGCGCCGAGCAATTACTTTCAAACACAACGTCTCGTCAGCGCCTTCAAAGATTGACAGCACGCGAGCGTCAACGAAGAGTCGACTTACGGAGTATTCCTCGGCATAACCAAAACCACCGTGAATTTGCATGGCTTCGCGCGAAACCCATTCGGCAGCCTTGCACACGTATGCCTTCACCATGCTGGCTTCCATCTGGCCTTCGCCTTTGCCCATCAACTTGGCAACGGTGTAGGAAAACTGACGTGAAGCCTGAGTAATGACAGCCATTCGACCAAGCTTGGCTTGGGTGAGTTGGTATTCGGCAATGTTGTGGCCAAATGCTTTGCGGTTGTTGGCATATTCAACGGCGGATTCATACGAAGCCTGCATCACACCAACTGCACGTGCTGCAGTTTGCAAGCGTCCGTTTTCGAAACCGCTCATTTGGTAATAGAAGCCTTTACCCAAACCTGATTCCTCACCAATCAAATGGTCTGCAGGAACGAACCAGTTTTCAATTGCAATTTCGTAGCTATGCATACCGCGATAGCCGATGGTGTCAATTGGGCGACCTTCCATTTTTCCGCCACCGGGTTGCTTGAACATAAAGCCGTGTGCATCACCTAAAGGTTTTGGAACAATGAACAAACTCAGACCGCGGTGAGTCTTGCTGCGATCTGGATCGGTTCGTGCAAGCAGCATCAACACGTTGGCTCGGGCGGCAAACGTGCACCACGTTTTCACACCGTTGATGACATAACCCTCAACACCTTCTTCGTTTGTGGTCTTCACCGCCATCGTGGTGAGGTTGGCAACGTCGCTGCCGTAATCAGGCTCGGTAACTGCCACTGCTGCCATTACCTCTGCGGATGCAAGTTTTGGCAGCCACTCCTGCTTCTGCGTTTCAGTTCCACCATAAACCAACGCACGCGTGAGAATTTCTGGGCGAGTGATGAGTGAACCGCCGATGCCGAGCGACGCACGCGACAACTCTTCAGTTGCAATGCAGTTCGCCATGTATTCGCCGTCGCCACCTTCACTGAAACCGCCATACTCAGATGGAACGGAAAGTCCGAATGCACCAAGTTCGGCAAGACCAGAAATGATTTCTTCTGGAACGTCCGCGTTGTGTCGGTGCACATGTTCTGCGCGTGGGGCAATAACTTTTGTGGCAAAACTGCGGAATGTGTCTTGCACCATTTCAAATTCGTCTTCAAGGTGTCGTGGTCCCGCAACAGAGGCGAGCGACGCCAAAAACTCTGGCGCGCGGAACGCGGTCATGAAATCATGTGCTGAGGCGAGTGGATTCTGTTCTACTCCCCACATTTCTTCGCGGCCAAGGAGGCGAGAGCTGACCTCGTGCAACATGTCTGCGACGAATGCGCACGTGATGAGCGCTTCAGAGTTTCCTTTTCCGCCGTAGTCAATGAGTGAGCGAGCAGTTTCCACTGCAGCCGCAGAATGCGCGAGGTCGTATGCAAGTACTTGGTGAACTTCAGGTCCGCCTTGAGCGGCGAGCGTGCGCACACCCTTTCCGACGACGCGACGAGCCAAATCGATGACCTCGGCAGCGCGTGTGAGATCTGGGGTTGGAGACGAAGTTGGGGAGCCCATTTCGTAAACGCTAGTGAGCACTGGGCCATAGGGACTAACCCTGCAGGGTGTTGTCACCTACCATTTAGGGCATGTCGCGGCTGAGTGGGTTGAAATCTGCTTTCACCACAGCCAAGTGGGTGCTGTTCGCTGCGATTTTATATTTCTTCGTTCTCCCGCTCATTCCTGGCTTCCGAAAAGCGGTTTCGGATCTCACGCAGATTAAACCGTCATTGTTGATACTGGGTCTTGGCCTCGAGTTCGCCGCACTGTTCAGCTACTCATTACTGACGAAAGCGGCTCTTGCCGAACACGGAAATGAAATCTCGGTGCTTCGACTGTTTCGTATTCAAATGAGCACAAAAGCAGTAGGCAATGTCTTGCCTGGTGGTAGCGCTGCAAGCACGGCACTCGGCTACCGCATGCTCACACTCTCGGGAGTAGCAGGCCCAGACGCCGGCTTTGCTCTGGCAACTGCTGGTCTTGGTTCTGCGGTCATGCTCAATGTGATCTTGTGGTTTGGTCTCATCGTTTCAGCAGGTCGCGGCGTGAACGCTGCATATGGAACCGCAGCAATTATCGGAATCATTTTGATGTTGATCGCTGCTGCACTGATTTTTGGTCTCATTGATGGACAGGGAAGAGCAGAAAGATTCATTCGATTCTGTGCCCGGAAGCTGAGATTAGATGAAGACCATGCAGCCGAAGTTCTTGAACACTTAGGTAATCGACTTCAAGGTTTGGCTTCCGAGCCAAAGCTATTGACGCGCGTGTTGGTATGGGCACTGGTGAACTGGTTGCTTGACATGCTCGCGTTGTATGTGTTCATTCGTGCCTTCGGTGGCGATGTTGCTCCAGACGCATTAATAGTTTCGTTCGGACTCGCCAATATTTTGTCGGTGGTGCCAATTACTCCCGGAGGACTTGGCATTGTGGAAGGTATTTACATTCCAACTCTTGTTGGTTTTGGCCTTACTCGAAACGTTGCAACCGTTGGTGTGTTGTCATACCGCATTGCTCAATATTGGCTACCGATTCTTGCCGGCGGATTCACTTACCTGTCGCTACGAGTTGGTCCATTCGCTATTGAACGGAAAGAGAAACTGCGGTCGCTTCGCAGAGTTACCAAACTTGCAACCGAACACCCAACAACCAAGTACGAATTTCTTGAGCAATACGCGCCACGTGACCGTACTGGCCAGTTCCCATTGCCAAAACAAAAGAACAGATTCTTACTTGATGATGAAGATGAGGAGTAGTTTGTTGTTATGACTGTTCATGAGCGCCCGTTTGGAAGAGCACTAGAGGACTTCACTGTTGGAGATGTGTACCGCCACTGGCCGGGAAAAACCATTACCGAAGCAGATGATCACTTGTTTTGTATGATCACCATGAATCATCATCCACTGCACACCAATGACTGGTTTGCATCACAGAGCGTGCAAGGGCGAAACGTTGTAGTGGGCAATCTTGTGTATTCATTGGTGCTGGGTATGAGCGTTCCCGACGTGAGTGGCGCTGCAATTGCCAATCTTGAAGTAGAAACTTTGCAGCACAAGTTCCCAACGTTTCATGGCGACACCATCCACGCCGAGACGAGAGTGCTCGATGTGCAGGAGTCAAAGTCAAAAAATGACCGTGGTGTGGTGACAGTAGAAACTAAGGGTTTCAATCAAGACGGCAAAGAAGTGTGCTATTTCCGCAGGCGAGTAATGGTGTGGAAACGCGAGTTCCTGCCAAAGCGTGCACGTCCGTACGACGGTCAAGACGTCTGGACAAGCTAAGCATCATTGTTGACCCACTGCTGCAGTGGGGATTACCACAACTACGAGATTTCCCGTGGCGCGCCACGAGAAACCGATGGCACGTGTTGGTAAGCGAAGTGATGTCTCAGCAAACCCAAATTGATCGGGTTGTGCCGAAATTCCAACAGTTCATTCACACGTTTCCTTCGCCGCGCGAATGCGCAGATGCTCCGTTATCTGAGTTGCTTACCATTTGGCAAGGACTTGGATATCCGCGACGCTGCCGCAACTTGCATGAAGCTGCGAAGGTGATGGTGCGGGATCACGATTCGCAAGTGCCAGCAGATTTGGAACAATTGCTTGCGTTGCCTGGAGTTGGCGAATACACGGCACGCGCGGTGTTGGCATTTGCAGGGCATGTTGATGTCGGAGTTGTTGACACCAACGTCACTCGGGTGTTTGCACGCGTTATGAATAGGCCGCTTGGCAGACGCGAAACACAGTCAATTGCAGACTCAATGGTTCCGCTTGGTTTGTCGTGGGAGTGGAATCAGGTGCTCATGGATTTTGGGGCGACATGTTGCGCTGCCCGCTCACCACATTGCGAACGATGTCCCATCGTGGATTCGTGTGGTTGGAAGCTTCATGGTGGTGATGACCCAGCGCCAGCATCGGCGGGAACCAGTAAGCCACAAGCACGTTTTGAAGGCTCAAATCGACAGGCTCGAGGACGGCTCATGAAAGCACTTATTTCAGGCGGGGTATTGCGCAACAAAGCTGGACAGACCATGGGTTTAGCGAAGCAACCTGAGCGCGCAGAAATGATTATTCAGTCTCTGCTTGTAGACAAATTGATCGTTGAATCAAACGGCGTTTTGCACTTGCCGTTATGAAGCGTTACTCGTAATCCAATTCACGATCAATTTGTTTACCTTCGCAGGTTGCTCTAACTGCATGAAGTGACCTGCTCCTTCAACAATTTCAACCCGCGCGTTTGACGGGGCACGAGTTGCTGCTTCTCGCGCAACCTCTGCGCCAATGCAACCGTCTTGCTCGCCGTGCAAATAGAGCAAGGGTTGTGGCGGGTTCTCTCCCTGCACCAAATTTTGCGCTTCAGTCAATGCTGGGTCTCTAAATCCGGCACCAAGAGTTGCGCGGTAGTAGCCCAGTGCTGCTTCTAAATGTTCTGGATTGGCAATGCTTGCTTTTGCATTCGCGATGTCTTCACTTGCCGAAAAACCAGGAGACCATTGGTCCCACAGCATGTCAATGAATGCAAGATTGTTTGCACCTACGACAAAGTTGGAAAGACCGTGTTGAAAGAAGAACATGTACCAACTGCGTTGCACTTGACGGAGGTTTGACATAAATGCATTTCCCATTGCACCCCAGGGTGGAACCGACATCCCTACAACTGTTTTCCAACGAGCAGGTTCAAGAATTGCCGCGCCATAGACCGCAGGCGCACCCCAATCGTGACCAATGATGACGGCATCTGAATTACCACCAAGTTTTTCATGCAATGCATTTGCATCAGTTGCCAGTGCTGCAGTTTGGTATGCGCCATTCGCAGGAATTGATGTTGGGGCATAGCCGCGCATGAACGGCGCAACTGCACGATAACCAGCAGATGCCAGTTCGGGAAGTAAGTGTCGCCATGTATGCGCAGAGTCGGGAAAGCCGTGCAGACATAACGCAAGAGGTCCGGTTCCACATTCAAAGTAGGTGAACGACAAGTTGTTTGCAGAAACTTCTTTCGTCGCAATGTTGTGCTGAGCGGTCATGCCCAAACCATAGTTGGGTAACATTGAAGCGATGGAAGCCAACTTTGACAGTGCCAGGTATCGACAGGTGCTTGGTCATCTGCCAACTGGAGTCGTCGTCGTTACTGGCATTGATGCAACAGGCGCACCGGCAGGAATCACCATTGGCAGTTTTGTCTCGGTGTCATTAGACCCACCATTAGTTGGTTTTTTCCCTGGCAATGCTTCGCGAAGTTGGTCGCACATCGCAGAGGGAAACCGCTTTTGCGCCAATGTGTTGACGAGTGCGCAGGAAGAACTGTGTTGGCGATTTGCGCGCGAATTAGAAGGCGGAATGACTGCTCGGTTTGATGGCCTCGATTGGACAAAGTCTCCTAGTGGAATGCCGGTGCTCCCGGGCGCGCTTGCGACAATCGACTGCAGTATTGAATCGGTAACTCCTGCAGGAGATCACAGTTTCGTGCTCGGACGTGTGCAACATCTTTCTACGAACGAAACAGTTGGTGAAGCCATGGTGTTTTATCGAGGCAAAGTAACTGGCGTTTCACCTGCGTAATGAATGAACATCTTTTTTCGTTGGATTGGTGGATGTCGGCGACCATTGGCGTGATTTTCATTTTCGCTGGAGTGCAGAAATTCATTGCGCGTGAGATGTGGCCAGCACAAGCGAAGCGACTGGGAGCTCCTTCGTTTGCAATTCCAGCAGTTCCTTATATTGAAATAATTTTGGGTTCGTTGCTAATTGCAGGGTTGGCTGTAAGTGTCGTTCTCGTCGCCTCGATAGTGGCACTATCAAGTTTCACTGCATTGTTGGCTCTCCGACTGGCTGCAGGGGACAGACCGCCCTGCGCATGCCTGAGCTTTCGCTCCACAAGGCCAATTGGCGGGAGCAATATTGTGCGAAATTTGTTGATGCTCGCCATCTTGGTTTCCGCGCTCATTCGTTAGCGTGCAGGCGTGCGCGTGTGGATCGATCAAGACTTGTGTACGGGCGACGGCTTGTGCGTGGACCACTGTCCTGATGTCTTTGTGCAGCTAGAAGACGGAATCGCTTATGTAGCCCAAGGTGGCGTGACGCTCAACGATCCGGGAAGTTCGGGAAGTCTCGCAATAGTTGAAGAAAAAAATCAAATTGATGTTGTAAAAGCTGCCGAAGTCTGCCCAGGCGAATGCATATTCATTGAGATGGATGTACCACTGATTTCACAATAGGTAGGGTGATCCTATGAAGTGGCGCCTTTCGGTTCATGGCGTAATTGTCGTTCTGGCAATCAGCGTTTCCTCTGTGGCCGTTGCTCAGCCTCGCTCAAATGATTCAGCAACGCTTAGTCAATTGACCACGATGAAAGTAGCAAACGAAAGAACTGCGGGTTTCAGGCAGTCACTCTTTACAGGTACGGCAAATAGATCGATACCTGTCATGAGCGTGGCAAATGTTGTGACCGTTCGTGAAGCCTGGGAGTCGGGTGCGTGGGCGTGGAGCTCGGCGAAACGGAGAAGTTTCGTCAACGACCAAGCCGAAGTTTCCATACTGGCGTTGGTGCTTGCACACAGTTCGCAGCAACGCGGCGATAAAGATCCCGCTGGTTGGATGCCCAGTGCAAAGGAAAGCACGTGCGCCTACTTGAGTAATTGGGTTTCGGTGAAAACAAAATGGGGGCTCGCGATGGATCAGCGCGAGCTCACTGCAGTGAAATCCGTATTCATGCGCCAGTGCACTACTCCAGCAACTAGTTCCAGCATTTATTCACCACCTGCGAGCATCAATACAACGACAACGACGGCTAAGTCGGTCGTAGTAGGAAGTGCGCTTGCGTTACTGCAAACGATTCGCGTTGAAAATGAACACCAAGTTGGCTATGACCGAGCATTGTTTGAACATTGGCGTGATGTTGACGGAGACGGATGCGATTCTCGCGATCAAGTGTTGAAGCGAGACAGCATTTCATTGCCACAAGTAGACCCGGTGAACTGCAATGTAGTTGCTGGTGACTGGGTTTCTCCGTACGACGGAGCAAGGTGGAGCAATCCATCGGATATTGATATCGACCACGTCGTCGCTCTCAAGGAAGCGTGGGACTCTGGCGCCTGGGCATGGAGCGCCGCGCAGCGAAAAGCCTATGCAAACGACACGTCAGATAGTCGAACGTTGTTGGCAGTGACCGACTCGGTAAATCAGTCAAAGAGCGATAAGGATCCTTCAAATTGGTTGCCGCCTTTGCAGTCGTATACGTGCACCTATTTGGGTAACTGGATTGCGGTGAAGGTTCGGTGGGGCTTGTCTATGGACTCAAGCGAGTACGGACGCATAAAAAATCTGTTGCAATCGACTTGTGTCTCATTGAATATCGCGCCAATTCCAAATCTGCCAACTATTTCGGGCGGAACAACCGTGGTCACGAATCCACCATCGTCCGCGACAAACTCGACGACCACAGCAAATACCACGTCATCTGGTACGACTTCGCAAATAAATCCGGGCTCGTATTGCTCGCCCGAAGGTGCGCTTGGCTATTACACATTGAGCGGAAGCACGACACCAACTACGTATGTGTGCTCAAAAACTGATGCATCTGGTGTGCCGTACTCTGGCGGAAGGGCGCGGTGGCGCAGGGCGTAACCATCGGAAATGGCGAGATTGTCCGTTAGCATGACGGGACTATGTCGAAGAAGACCAAGAAGAAAAAAGCCAAGATGCGTCGCTCGAAGGCCAACCACGGTAAGCGTCCAAACATGGGGCGTGGCTGAGCAATAGCGCTGGCGTGCCTGAAATGGGTTCGGCACGAATAAGTGAATTGGTCATCGGTGGTTCCCGCGCCAATTGGGCGCAGGTGGGAATCAACTTTTCTCGCGACGGTGTGTTTGCCGTTGGTGGACTCGTGTTGCGTATTGATGAATTGTTGTTGCCGGGGCTTCATTCCTGGTCGCTGAGCAATATTGGATCCGCCGTTTCATCAATTGATGGAATTCCCACTACACAAGTTCCGGTCAGAACTCAACTTGCAGCAGTTGAATCGAATGAGTTCGTGTTGAAGCCGCTCGGTGTAGATCATGTTGTCGTGAATACTCCCGACTTGGAACGAACCTCTCGCGCACTGCATGAAGCAACTGGCGCAGAGTTGAAACGAATTCGTGATGCAGGAAATGGAATGCGCCAGGGATTTCACAGACTTGGCGAAGTCATCGTTGAAATTGTGTCTGCACCATCAATTTCGACAGGCAGTGCATCGCTGTGGGGTTTCGTTCTAAACGTCGCAGACGTAAACGAAGTGGCCACATTCCTTGGCCCCGATGTGTTGAGCCCACCAAAACCAGCGGTGCAGAAAAACAGATTGATTGCAACTTTTCGCGGCGCGGTAGGGCTTGGTGTTCCCGTAGCGCTAATGAGTGATATCTAAAAGTCGTCAGCAGTGTCGGGGTCGTCTCGTCGCGCAATGTATTTGGTGCCCTCGGCACATGAGTTGAGCAGTGGACACCAAGAACAGAAATACCCGCTGCGAATTTCTGGCTCTCGTCCATCACGTTGCAGCTCGACCATTTTGCGAACGCCATCAACGGTTTTGCGAACTGCGGCTTGCAACACTCCTTCGGTAACGTCTTCAACATCGGCCCGAGCAGTAACCAGCGAGTAACTGGCTAAGCGTCGCGGTGCAGCACCAGTGCGCATGGCTTCAACGAGTGCATAAAAGCGCAGCTCTTCCCGGTGGTTGGGTTGAACACGTCCGGACTTCAAATCAATAATGACCTTGGATCCAACAGCGCCGAGTGTGAGGTCTGCGCGAGTGCTGAGGTTGATGCGTTGGTCAAACATTTCATAGCGCGCAGAGCTTTCAAGCACAGGACGCCATGCAGCCTTAAGAGGTGGGAAGCACTCGTCAAATTTGGTATACAAATCGATCGCAGAACTACGCAGTTGCGCGCGGTCTCCTGCGGGCAAGTGGTCAATGAACGGACCGGCGCTCTGGCGTTCGTCATCGGCAAGTTGAGCAAGTGCTTCATCTACAACATCGGCTGGAACAATGACGCCACGCCAATTGAGACCAAGCTCAACGGCTTTGTGCAACACCGTTCCTTTCACATTGCCAAGAGTCCACTCAAAACCCGTGAGTCCCGCGAGGTGATTGGCTTCGCAACCGTGCACGGTGGTGAGTTTGTGTTTGCTGACCCACAGCGCATTTTCGGGCGTGAGTCGTGGGGCAATGTCGGCAAGTCCGTCATGAAGTTGTGCGCGGATTCCCTCGATGACTTCGCGGGGAATGGGCACCCAGTCTGGTTCTTTGCCCAATGCCTCAAGAACGGCCTGTTGCATGGCATTGAGTTCGGTTTCAGACATCACGGTCACTCTGTCACATGGGTGTGTCATGCTGTGGCCATGAGCACCTCGACCACCATGCAATTTGCAGCTGTTGCTCGCTTAATTGCTAGTGAAACCCAGCGATTTGGGTTGCTTGCTCCAAGTTTTCGCAGCCCGCCACGGGTCATTGGCGTGAATCGCACGGTCCGTCGTCGTGAAGGTGGTGGAGTGGTGGCAGTTGTGCTTCGCGATCGTCCTTTCGTTGCCATCCTTGGCGACATGATCGAAGGTGTGGTGGTAATCAATCAACTCAACGCACCAGCATCCGATCATGTGCGCACAGCTTTGTGGTCCATACTTTCACTTCACGGTTACGTAGCAACGCAAGAAGTAGATGTGTATGCTCCCGTGGATCAACCTCGCGTTGCGTAACTAGCTACTCAACTACGCTGGAGTAGTGACTTCAGAGCATCGCATTCGTAAGGAAATTCAATTCCTCCGTGCAGTCGCAGTCACGTTGGTGGTGCTTAGCCATTTAGGCATAGGGATGTTCAGCGGCGGTTTTGTCGGCGTAGACATGTTCTTTGTGGTTTCGGGTTTTGTCATCGGTTTGACCACGGTTCACGAACAGACTTCTTCGGGAAAGGTTTCACTTCGCAGGTTCTTTGAGCGGAGATTCTTTCGTATTTACCCACCGCTTGCATTCATGGTTGTGGGTGCTTCGGTTTATGCATACGCAGTCCTAGCCTTCGACCGATCACAAGATTTTTTCATCGAGCAAGCTCGGGCTGCCTTATTCAGCTACGGCAATTTCTTTTTCATGTTCCACAAGATGGATTATTTCTTGCAAGATGCAAATGCAACATTTTTCCTCCACACTTGGTCACTGGGTATAGAGGAGCAGTTTTATCTGACCTTTCCGCTCTTTATTGCGCTATTTGCTGCACTGGGGAGAAAGAAACCTTTTGGCGACAGGATTCAAGTCTGGAAGACAGGGTTTGTCGTACTTGGGGTTTTCTCTTTGGTCTCCGCCCTTACAATTTACAACGGTCAACTGGGCTGGTTTTCCTCGGAGTTCCGGTCAGTTTTCGTTTTCTACTCAACGCTGACAAGAGCCTGGGAGTTCATGTTAGGACTTCTTGTGGCTGTCGCTGTTTCTCAGCGCGAAGCGCGCGGGCACATTCATATTCATCGAAAATTCACATTTATTTCGTCGCTGTCAATTGTGACTATCGCTCTCGCACTGATTGCTTACCCCGCTCTTGGGTGGTCGCAATTTGTGGTGAGTTTCATCACGGCATTTTCGACTACAACATTGATTTATTCGCTACCGCAGTCGGAGATAAATCGGCAGTCAATTTTTGGGAATCGAGTATTTCAAGCCATTGGAAATAGTTCGTATTCAATCTATTTGTGGCATTGGATTGCAGTCGCAGTTGCCGAGGATGTTTTTCAACCCGCAAATGCAATGGTCAAGACGCCGCTCGTGCTCTTATCAATCGTGCCAGCTGTTTTTTCCTATCGATTTGTAGAGATACCTTTTCGGAGCGCAAGAAAGCTTCAGTTCAAAAAGAAAATATTTCTTGCTGTATCGCTGGTCGTCATTCCCGTGACAGTCCTTTGGGGGCTTGAGGTTTCGACGTTGAAATCGCGTGAAGGATATGGGAATGTGTTTCCAAGTACGATTTTGGACGACTGTGATTTCTGGAGTGAACTGTGTGTAATCGGCCCAGATTCCGCTTCCGTAAAGATATTGCTCTTTGGTGATTCGCACACCTACCAAATCATCCCTGTATTTGTGGATTATGCGAAGAAGCAAGGTTTTCAATTGACCACCTGCGTCATGGTTTGTCGTGATAAAAACTATTCGCGAATTAAGGACAACAGTTTTCCCGGTGGAAATTTTGATTTGGTTGTTAATTCATATAAGACGAACAATGGATTGACTGAGAGGTCATATCGAAAAGATATTGCCGAAACCTTTGCGCGTTTTTCTGAACTGCGAAGCGCAATTCATTTAATTGTTCTCGATAATCCGTTCAATGCTGGACATGTTTCACCGCGACGAATTCGTAAACCTGAATTGAAACCACTTTCGCGAGCCGAGCAAGATGCTGTCGCAAACCCAATAACTCAAAACTGGAAAGAAGACGCCGGCGAGGGAACCTTTTTCTATGATCCGTTCCCCGTGTTGTGCACGGCAACGGAATGCCCGCTTGAAAAAGACGGAAAAGTGTTGTATCTCGATAACAACCATCTATCCATGCCGGGAGTGAAACTGCTTGAGCCAAGTTTGATCAATTTGGTCAACCAGATTCTTAATCAGCAATAAAGCGCAAGTGCGATAAATCGCGCCTAACCTACACACCCAAGCCCAGGTGGCGGAATGGTAGACGCGGGGGGCTTAAACCCCCCTGGCTAGAAATAGCCGTATGAGTTCGAGTCTCATCCCGGGCACAAACACTGGTAATCGGTATTCCGTTAGTCCTAGTTGTCGGGCAGACTAGATAGATGCCATTGCCAACAGGGTCACCAACAAATGCCCAGTTGCGTCTGGTGCTCGATACTCGCACTGCACAGATGCTTGATCATGTGCAGCAATTCGTTGATCTTGAGTCGCCATCAAATGAACCTGACCTGTTGCAGCGCAGCGCAGAGTTTCTCGCTGGCGTCATGACACAAGTGTTGGGCAAAGCACCAGAAATCATTCCTGGCACAAAAGGCCCGCATGTGCATTGGAAGGGTGGTGACAATGCCAAGGTGTTGTTCGTTGGTCACCACGACACCGTGTTTCCAAAGGGCACAGTTGCAAATCGTGGGTTCAGCATTGAAGGTGACATCGCACGAGGTCCTGGCATCTTTGACATGAAAGCCGGAATCATTCAAGCCATTTACGGAATGAGCGAAATTCGCGAGTGTGAACATGTTGAAATCTTGATTACAGCCGATGAAGAAATTGGCTCCTATACATCACGCGAACTCATTGAGGCTCGTGCTCTGGAAACAGGAAATGTTTTGGTTCTTGAACCAAGCGGAAACAATGATGCGTTGAAGATTGCGCGCAAAGGTGTGGGTACCTTTCTTGTTGACATTGTTGGTCGTGCCAGTCATGCCGGCTTAGAGCCAGAAAAAGGAATTAATGCACTCATGGAACTTGCAGCACAAGTGCAAGCCATTGCTGCAATTGCAAAACCAGAAATTGGTACAACAGTGACTCCAACTGTTGCAACGGCCGGCACGACAGAAAACGTGGTGCCAGCACACGCACAAATTACGGTTGACACTCGCGTAAATCTTCCCGCAGAAAAACAGCGCGTAGAGCAAGCCTTCGCTGCGCTGAAGCCAACGGTCTTCGGTGCAACGTTAACGGTGAGCGGATCAATCAATCGACCACCGATGCATGAGTCTGCAGCACTAGCTCTGTATGAAATCGCAAAACGTGTAGCACCAGAGGTTGGCATCCAGGACTTGCAAGGAATTGCTGTAGGTGGTGGATCGGATGGAAACTTCACTGCGGCAATTGGAGTACCAACTCTCGACGGCCTTGGTGCTTGTGGTGGTGGAGCGCATGCAGACACCGAATACATCAAGGTGTCAAAAATGGGTGAGCGCGCCGCGCTTGTTGCTGCAATTGCGCGCGAACTAGTTAACGGTTAAAGCCAGCTATTCAAGTTCGAGTAGTCCGCCGGCGCCTAACGTGCCTGCGCTGCGATATTCATCAATCTTTGCCCGTGTGTCTTGGATGTCTAAGTTGCGCATGGTCAGCTGGCCAATTCGGTCAAGCGGCCCGAATGCCGCATCTTCTACGCGCTCCATGCTTAGTCGTTCTGGCGCATACGTCAGGTTCGGGCCAGTGGTATTCAAAATGCTGTAGTCGTCGCCGCGGCGAAGCGCAATGGTGACATCGCCAGTTACCAGTGAACCAACCCAGCGCATGAGCGGCTCGCGAAGCATGAGTGACTGTGGGTCAAACCAGCGGCCCTCGTACAACAAGCGACCGAGTCTGCGACCCATCTGGCGGTAATTCTCGAGCGTGTTCTCGTTGTGGATAGCAGTAAGCAAACGCTCGTATGCAATGTGAAACAGGGCGAGTCCTGGTGATTCGTAAATTCCGCGGCTCTTGGCTTCGATGATGCGGTTTTCAATTTGGTCGCTCATTCCCAGTCCGTGACGACCACCAATGATGTTGGCTTCGTTTACCAATTCTGTTTGTGTGGCAAATGTTTTCCCGTTTAATGCAACGGGCCAACCTTCCTTAAACGACACCACAACTTCTTCAGGTGCAATGGAAACGGATGGGTCATAGTGAGCAACACCCATGATTGGTTTCACAATGTGCATGCTGGTGTTCAACTCTTCAAGTTGTTTCGCCTCATGTGTTGCCCCCCAAATATTGGCATCTGTTGAGTACGCCTTCTCAGCAGAGTCGCGGTAGGGAAGGTTCTTTGCGGCGAGGAATGCACTCATTTCTGCTCGTCCGCCCATTTCGCGAACGAAATCTGCATCAAGCCACGGCTTGTAGATGCGAAGATTTGGATTTGCAAGAAGCCCATAGCGATAAAAGCGCTCGATGTCGTTGCCTTTATACGTGCTGCCATCTCCCCAAATATCTACGCCGTCCTCCTTCATGGCGCGCACAAGCATGGTTCCCGTCACGGCTCGTCCAAGTGGAGTGGTGTTGAAGTAAGTCTTTCCCGCTGTGGTGATATGAAAGGCCCCGCACTGCAAAGCAACCAAACCTTCGTGTACGAGTTCGGATCGGCAATCAACTAAGCGCGCGCCTTCTGCTCCGTATTGCTTGGCGCGAACGGGTACACCGTCTAAGTCAGGTTCGTCTGGTTGCCCAAGGTTCGCGGTGTATGCAAACGGGAGCGCACCTTTTTCGCGCATCCACGCGACGGCTGCAGAGGTGTCAAGACCGCCAGAGAATGCAATGCCGACACGCTCGCCAACGGGAAGTGACGACAGCACTTTGGCATGTGAAGCAGCGGCGTTTGAATCAGGCATGTGAACACGGTACAGAATTTGGCGCGCCGAGAGCGACTGCTTTAGTTGTGTGAGTGTCCAGCAAATGTTGCGATAGAGATGAATAGTGCGGATCCCGCAATAATTCCCTCAATAATTGCGATTCCAGGAGTGCCCGAGATGTCACCGACGGCAACCCCAGCGAGCACAAGTGAGCAGCCAATTCCCACATAGCCGGCAATTCGCGGAAGTCTGATGATGGCAATGATGCTGACAATGGGCATCAAAAATGGCAGCACCCACAAAAGGGGAAACGTGGGGTTTGATTCCGGCCCAAGCCACCATGTGGATTTTCCAACCGATCTGCTCGCGATCGCGGCGCAAGTAATTCCAGCAGTAACAAGTAACCAGGATGAAATACCGACGAGCTTCCAGGGGGACTTCACACCCTGCACAGTACAACCCAAACCGCTCCAGTTAGCCTGATGGCGCATGTCCCCACCAGCATTCACTCGTTTTTCGGTGTTTTTCCCCATGTGGAACGAAGAGGAATATCTTCACCGTGCGCTGAATGCCGCGATTGAACTTGGGGACGAATTGATCGCCAATGGCACGGTTCAGGACTACGAAATGATCATCGTCAACGATGCGTCAACCGATGCAACTCCGCAATTGGCAGATGCGGCGGCGGCAGAAAATCCTCGAGTCAGAGTGGTCCATCATGCTGTAAATCGCAAACTAGGCGGATCAATTAAGTCTGGATTTGCGGCAGCAACTGGCGATGTCGTGCTGTACACCGATGCCGATTTGCCGTTTGACTTTCGCGAAGTGCATAAAGCGTTACGTCTGATGCATCAGTACGAAGCTGATGTTGTCGCTGCGTATCGATTTGATCGCACTGATGAAGGCTATGTAAGAGTGGTGTATTCGTTCTTCTACAACCTTCTAGTGCGCGCACTATTTGGTTGTCGCTTTCGCGATGTGAACTTTGCTTTCAAATTGGTTCGCAGAAATGTGCTTGACACCATTGAACTCACAAGTGAGGGATCGTTCATTGATGCTGAACTCATGGTAAGCGCGCGCAAGCTCGGCATGAGCGTGGTGCAATTTGGTGTTGATTATTTTCCGCGCACTCGGGGAGTATCAACGCTGAGTTCGCCTTCGGTCATTGTGAAAATCTTGAAAGAAGCGTGGTCGTTGCGCGCGCATCTCAATGCTCTCGCACCGAAAAAATCATGAACGACAAGTTTGATAACTATGACGAGGGAGACTTCGAATACGACGAAGACTTCTTAGGCGATGATGTTCCTTCGGTACAAAGTACCTACGAGCGTTGGAGGCCAGCACTTGTTGCTTTTGCGGTGTTGATCACCGTCGTAGCGTTTGGGGTTCTCGCAAGTGACAATCAAAATAAAAGTGCAAATGGGAGTTCTGACTCGGCACTTGAGCAAACGACGGTTCCCGTAGTCACAGTTCCGCTAACACGAACGATTAAGCCAGGTATGAAGGGCGACGATGTGTTGCGCCTGCAGCAACGCCTTTCGGCACTGCGTTTTGATCCGGGTCCCCAGGATGGCATCTACGGCCAGAACACGGTGCAGGCTGTGTGGGCATTCCAAAAATTGGTAATGCAAACTCCGCGAGAGCGTGCAACCGATGAAGTAACTCCATCTACCTGGGCAATTATGGAAACTGCCTCCATGGTTACTCCTCGTCGCCAAGCAGATTCCCCAAATCATGTGGAGATCTATCTTCCCGAACAAGTAATGGTCGTGTTTAAGGGAGCCGAGCCGCAGTTGATCACCCATATTTCTACTGGTTCAACTGAAAAGTGGTGCGAAGAGGTAACGATTGACCCTGGCCAAGACGGAAACAACACGGCGCAACAAATTAAACAAGGTATATGTGGTGAGGCAATTACTCCGCCAGGAATTTTTTACTTCTATAACCGTCACACTGGAATGCGCGAATCAAAACTAGGAAGTATGTACAACCCTGTGTACTTTAACTATGGCATTGCGGTTCACGGCGCAGTTCTAGTTCCACTCAAACCCGATTCACACGGTTGTGTGCGAATCCCAATGTCGGTTGCTCGGTATTTCCCGGCGCTCGTTAAATATGGCGATCGCGTGTACGTGTTTGATGGCATTAAGGAACCAGAGGAATATGGATCTCCAGTTCCGCCGTTCGACAAACCAGACCCGAACTACACCACAACGACTTCTTCAACCATTGCGCCAAAACCCGGTGCAACGACCACAGTCGTTCCTTAGTTACTTGGCACGTTTACTGGAATAGGGTTCAACACATGGAACGCATTCAATACGACGAGTTTTCACTGTTTTCCGAAAACATCTCTGAGTACTCATTGACGGTGTCTCCAATGCCGACAGTAACTCGTGTGAATACAACACTGAGCGACGGGAGAGTACTGAGCGCATTGAAATGGGGGACCGAAGAACCACGTTTGGTGCTGGTGCACGGCAGTGGCCAGAACGCTCACACATGGGACACAGTCGCTTTGGCTTTGAATATTCCGTTGATCGCTGTGGATTTGCCCGGTCATGGACACTCGTCGTGGCGTGATGATGCGACATACAGCCCACAAGGAATGGCACAGGACATTGCGCAACTCATGCATGCACACGCCGAGCATGCAGTTGCCATCGTTGGTATGTCGCTTGGTGGATTGACCTGTCTCGCGCTTGCACACGCACATCCAGAACTGGTTCCACATCTCGTGCTTGTAGATATCACTCCAGGAGTGACGAGTAAAAAAGCAAAAGCCGTGCTCGATTTCATTAACGGTCCACAAAGTTTTGCAAGTTTTGATGAATTATTTGCACGAACGAAGGAACATAATCCAACGCGAAGTGAAGCAAGTTTGCGGCGAGGAATATTGCACAATGCAAAGCAAAGTGAGGACGGTTCGTGGCAATGGCGTTACGACCGTCGTGGGCAAACCGAAACCGCTGGCTCTGCACCAGGCCACGAGGCCCCGCGATCACCAATGTGGGAAATGGTTTCTGCATGGAGCAAGCCGTTACTCATGGTTCGTGGAGGAGTGTCACCTGTAGTTGATGACGACGACATAGCCGAATTGCAAAAACGATGCACACAGGCAGAGGTCGTAGTTGTTGAGGGGGCCGGCCACAGCGTGCAGGGTGACCGTCCCGTTGAACTAGCAAATTTGCTCCGCCGCTTCGCCCAGCGAGCGAAGCCCGAATTAGCCTGATTTTATGAAGCTCCTCACGCCGACAAAAAAGTTGGGCCGTCCGTGCTCTACGGATGCTGGAGAAACACGCGAGCGCCTCATTCGCGTAGCACGTACATCATTTGCAACTATCGGTTACGACGCAACGACCAACCGCACGGTTGCCGCCGCCGCAGGAATTACAACAGGCGCGATTTACCACTACTTTCCGTCGAAGCTTGACATGTATGTGGCCGCTTTTGAACAGGTGCAAAACATGGTGACCGAAGCCGTAGTAGCAGCGGCAGCACCATGTGAATCCCTAGTCGATAAGTTTTCGGCAATTATTGATGCGCTAACGGAAGTAAGTAAAAACGATCCTTCTCTTCTTGGCTTTGTCGTTGGTGTCGCTGCAGAAGCACGCCGACATCCAGAGTTGTCTGATGCAATTCGCCCCCTTCGTAAAGATTGGGCAGTGTTTTTTCAACATCTGTGCGAAAACGCTGTTGCCCGTGGCGAGGTTGGATCTGAAATGTCTGCTCGAACGCTGCAAGATTTGTTTGATGTGATGATTTCTGGTTTGGCGCGATTTGCTTACGTGATTAATGACAGAGAGCGTGAAGACGCGGTTATTGACGGCTTGAAGCGATTTGTTGCTGCCGCTGTGTCCTGAACAAATCGGTCAACACCAGCGCGAGGCATACCCAAATCAAAGAGAATCCCGCGACCTTTGATGCGGTGAGAGCTTCGTTGAACAGTAACCAACCAATCAAGAAGTTCATTGTGGGCACGATGTATTGCATTGGACCAAGAATGGTCAGCGGGGTGCGCTGAGATGCACTGGCAAACATCAACAGCGGTATCGCAGTAATGACGCCGGTGAATGCAACAAAGAACCAATCCACCGAGGTGGCGGTGTTCTGTACACTGTCAGCATTATTCCATGTTGCGCACAAAAAGATGAATGCAGGAATGGCAAGCACCATTACTTCTGCAGTGAGGCTCTCGAGTGGTGCAAGTGGGACATTCTTCTTTAGATATGCATAGAACGTCCACGACGCTGCAATGATGAGCGCGATCCAAGGCACACGACCGTAAGCGGCGGTGAGCACAGCTATTCCGCCAACAGCAAAAGTCACAGCCACACGCTGAATTCCCCGAAGTTTTTCGTGCAATACGAACACGCCAACAACGATGGTGAGAATTGGTGCAATGAAATAGCCAAGGGCCGTTTCAATGACATGGTCGTTCACCACTGCCCATACATATGTTGCCCAATTGATCGTGAGGAGCACGCTGGCAAGTGCAATACGGAGCAACAGTTGCGTGTTGCTCAGCGAGCGTAAGAGTGGCACTAAACGACCTGTGGCGAGCATGACCGTAGTAAGCACCACTACTGAAGAAGTAATTCGCCAACCAATGAGTTCGAACGGGTCAAAACCGTGTAGCTCTTTCCAATACAACGTGAGCGCTCCCCAAATGAAATACACCGAAAGGGAGAGAGCGATTGCAGTTTGTGAAGTTTCTGGCTTGGCAACAGGCTTTTTCATGATTCGTTCACGCTAGTCCCGCGGGTAGCCTGTAATAAGTGGATATCACCACAACTCCCGCTTGGTCCGCAGCACTGAAATGTGCAGACTTAATTTCGCAAACAACGCTGAAAGACCTCTTTGCCCGTAATCCAGCACGTGCAGAAACCCTCAGCGTTGAGTTGTTGGTGGGCGAAGACATATTGCTTGTTGATTTTTCGAAGCAAAACGTAGATGAAGATGCTGTGCAGTGTTTGATTGCGGTAGCCGAGCAGGCTGGTATTGAGCAAAAACGAAATGACATGTTTGAAGGTGTCATCGTAAATGGCACTGAGCAACAGCCGGCATTGCACACAGCCCTTCGTAGAACTGCAGATTCCGCAGTGAATGTTGATGGCGTTGATGTGATGAGTGAAATTCTGCGTGTACGAGCGCAGGTGAATGAATTCGCCGAGTCGGTTCGAGCCGGTCGCATTACCGGCGCAACAGGTAAGAAATTTCAGAGCGTAATCAACGTTGGTATTGGTGGAAGCGACCTTGGTCCAACGCTGGTTCATGAAGCATTGACATCGGTAAGCGCACCAGCCGTGAAGACACATTTTGTTTCCAACATTGATCCAACCGAAGTTCGCAGTGCGTTGCGTGAGTGCAATCCTGAGACCACGCTGGTGGTGCTTTGCTCTAAGTCGTTTAGCACGGCAGAAACCTTGAGCAACGGTCGCATCATTGCGCAATGGATCTCGGATGCGGTCGGTGCGGAGAATGTGTCAAAACATTTTTCAGTGGTGTCGGTGTTTCCTGAAAAGGTGGTGAGTGCCGGTTTGCTAGCCGACTACGCGTTTCCGATGTGGTCGTGGGTGGGCGGGCGTTATTCAATTTCGTCTGCGGTGAATCTGGTGAATGTCATTGCCTTCGGATCGAATGCATACAACAACTTGCTTTCGGGAATGCGCTCAATGGACGAACATTTCATGACTGCTCCATTACACAGCAATGCGCCAGTGCTGATGGGCATGTTGAACGTATGGAACCGCTCGATCCTGGGGCGTGAAACACGTGCAATGGTTGCATATTCCACCGCATTGAAGTCGTTTGCCTCCTATGTGCAGCAACTGGAAATGGAAAGCAATGGCAAACGTGTAACCACAGATGGTGATCTGGTCTCCATCCCCACTTCTCCCATTGTGTGGGGAGGGGTGGGCACGAACGCCCAACATGCGTACATGCAGCTATTGCATCAAGGAACCTCCGTCGTGCCTGCAGATTTCATTGGCGTAGCAGCAACTCCGACGCATGATGGTGCAGCCCACGACGCACTCGTGGCCAACCTGTTCGCCCAAACCCAAGCGTTGGCTTTTGGAAACGTAACAGATTCGCATCGAACCCTGCCCGGCAATCGGCCGAGCACCACGCTGATGTTGTCGGCGCTCTCTCCACGCACGCTTGGGGCACTCATTGCCCTCTATGAACATTCAGTGTTTGTTCAGGGGTGTGTGTTTGGAATCAACAGTTTTGATCAGTGGGGAGTTGAGTTGGGCAAGAAGTTGGCCAGCGAAGTTTCTGCACAGATTTCCGCACCAAGCCAATCTGGCGGAGCCGACGCATCTACGGCGAAATTGGTGCAGTGGTACAAAACGCACCGTTCTAACACCTAGTCTGTGCCCTGTGGCGGCAAAGTATTCACAAGCAGAGCGCATGATCAACCTGCTTGCACTACTTGTGCAACGCACCAAGCCACTCACACTCAAGCAAATTCGCCAGGAGCTTGTCGGTCAATATCCAGAATCTGATACCGCGGCTCGTGCAGCGTTTGAGCGCGACAAAGGTGACCTGCGGGCACTGGGCATTCCCATTGAACTCATCACGCTCGGTGGTGACCAGGCCGGTGAAGGCGCGTACCGAGTGGATCGCAAGAGTTTTGAACTCGGCGATTTGGGTCTTACTGATGAAGAGCGATCGGCATTGCAGTTTGCAATGGCAACCGTTCGTGTAGGGGCAAGTCACGGAGACGAAGCGTTGTGGAAATTGGGCGGAGAACGCGCGCTTAATACGCCATCAACCAGTTTGAACATTCAGTTAGACGACCAGTTGATGACCACGCTCGCAGACGGAGTAGTAGAGCATCGCACATTGAAGTTCTCGTACAAGGGTGAAATGCGCAGTGTTGATCCGTATGGTTTGTTAGCCCGCGGCGGATTTTGGTATCTCGTTGGATTTGACCAGTTGCGCGCTGATCGCCGAACGTTTCGTGTGGACCGAATTGAAGGCAACATTGCGGTAGGAGATCGTGGATCGTTTAGCAGACCAAAAGATTTCGACCTGCAAAAGGCAGTGCCTACTGAAGCCGAATTACTTGCAGAAGGCCACGGTGATGATGCAGTGGCAACCGTGTTGGTCGATGCCAGTTTGGCGGGCGGTGTGCGAGCGCAATTTGGCAATCAGGCTGTAATCAAAGAACATCCGGATGGCGGCGTGGAATTTGCTATTCCATGTGCGAATCTCACCGCATTCCGCGTGTGGCTGTTTGCCATGGTCGATCACGCAACGGTTATTGGTCCACCTCGCGTTCGCAAACTGGTCATTTCATGGCTTACCGAGCAAGCAGGCGGTCGCTAATGGCAATGCGCAAATCTCGTCGCGGTCCGCGAGGTGCCGCTGAACGCGTTGAAGGCCTATTGGTCATGTTGCCATGGCTCATCAGTCGTAAACGCGTGAAGCTTTCCGATATGGCCAAGCAATTCAAGTTGAGTGAGAAAGAGTTGATGAATGATTTGATGATGGCTGCCATGTGCGGAGTGCCCCCATACACACCAGACGCCTTGATTGATGTGTTCGTCGACGAAGACGAAGTGGTTGCCGAGGTTCCGCTGATGTTTTCGCGACCGTTGCAACTGAACTCAGCCGAATTGTTCGCCTTGCAAGCAATGGGCAGTGCGGCTTTGTCAATGCCAGGTGCAGACAAGAAAGGTCCCCTTGCTTCTGCGCTCAAAAAACTGAAACCACTGCTGCCAAAAGGTGATGTGGTTGAAGTTGATGTCAAGTCTGTGAGGTTTTTGCCAGAAACTCAACTTGCCGTTGCCTCGGGGCAATTTGTGGCAATTGAGTACTTCTCGCCAATTTCTGGAACTCATTCTTCGCGCACCATTTTTCCACGCGCAGTGTTTGAGCAGATGGGTCATTGGTATGTGCGAGCCGATGACGATCAATCTGGTGAAATTCGCAATTTCCGAATTGATCGCATCAAACACTTCACTCCAACTGGTAAAACTTCAGATCCAATCATTGAAGGAGTTGAAGGCGAGGTTGATTTTTTCGGGACAGACATGGAGACTGCAACGCTGCTCGTTCGTCCTGCAGCACTTCGGTTAGTAGAGACATACCCGTACATCGCACGCGAACAACAAAGTGATGGCAGCGTAAAAATTGAGTTAGCGGTTGGCTCGCAGCAATGGTTGGGTCGACTGTTATTGCGCGGAGGCGACGCGATTGACGTGCTTGCGCCGGCCAAATGGGCGGACTTAGGCAAACAGACTGCGCAGGCAGTGCTGAAGCGCTACCGCTGAACTATTTGACGGCAATATTGGCCAATTCACCGGCATGGGTGATGTTGGCTTTAGCAAGCAAAAGGGGCAGTAGTCGGGCAGTGACCATCGCGTCGGCAAGTGCGTCGTGGTTTGGAACGTCGTGAATTCCATAGCGAATTGCAAGTTGACGCAAGTTGTGGGGGTGCGCTTTATTTGGGTCGAGTGACCGCGACAAGGTGAGAGTGCAGATCGGATCGTGGATAATCAACGGATGTCCGCAACGTTGCGCTTCGGCGCGAAGAAAACCAAGATCGAACTTGGCATTGTGAGCGACGAATGTTGCAGTTTTCAGTTCGGTCGACAGGCGGTCGAGGGCTTCGTGAATAGTGACGCCACTGCGAAGATTGCGACGTGTAATGCCGTGGATGTGATGTGCTCCTAGTCTGCCCGGCTTCCAAAAACGGCGTCTGATATAGGTAGAGAATTGACTTTCGATGGTGCCATCACCGCGCACCACAACGATGCCAAGCTGCAGCATTGAGCACGTTGCTGGGGACAATCCTGTGGTTTCAGTGTCGACAACTGCGAACCTCTCGTTCGCTAATGATTCGCTCATGTTTGGCACAGTAAGCGAGGGGTGTTCTATTTAGAGGC
>JALQWV010000184.1 GCA_023263465.1 Ilumatobacteraceae bacterium | reverse complement strand
CACTGCACCAACTCTGCTGGCAATACGCGCAACACTTCCCTCTTGCACACCAACACGCTGTGCGTCGTTTGGATGCATGTGTAACGTGCAACGCTCTTTTCCTTTCACCAACACTTCAATGTTGTGCATCCATGAATTGTTTGAACGCAAGTGACGACGGCCAACAAGCACTAACTGTTCATCGTTGAATTCGTTCATTGACTGAGCAAGCCGAGGCAAGTCAGCAAGCAACGGCTCCGGCGCTAATTCAACTTTTCCACTCGGTGTGCGCAACACTTCTGGAATTCGCGGTTCAAGGGGTCCAAAGTCAATGCCGTGCGGATGCTGCTTCATGTGGGTAAGGCTGATTCCATTCGGATTTGCGCCGAATCCATCGCCGTATGGACCAGTGCGCAACATCAGGTCAAGCATGCGGTCTGCTCCACGCGCACCAGTGGCGTCGAGCTGCTCGCGAATCTGTTCAGCAGACAATCCATTTGTTGGTGCCGACGAATCTTTAGTGATGCTACCAATGAACGCATCAAGCGTGAAGTCATCCACCAATGCAACATCTACGTTCGCACCCATGCCTTGTGCAATGCCTGCAAGCTTCAACAAAATTTCCCATTCGTCTGGTTGATCTGCGGCGCGCTCAAACACTGGCTCGCTGTAATTGGCAACGTTGCGAACCGAAAAGCCCGTAAACACCAAGTCGAAGTGACTGCGTTCAAGCTGTGAAGGTGAAGGCAAGATCACATCGGCGTAACGCGTGGTTTCGTTCAAATAAATGTCTACCGACACCATGAACTCGAGAGACTTCATACTCTCTTCAAGTGCAAGCGTGTTTGGTGTTGACAGCACAGGGTTTCCACCAGCAGTAATCAGGGCCTTAATCTGACCCTCGCCTGGCGTGGCAATTTCTTCTGCCAACACACTTACGGGGTATTCACCAAGTGCTTCTGGAAATTTGCGCACGCGTGAATGTCCGCGACCAATGGAGAAACCTTTGCCGGTTCCTTTTTGACCACGCGTGGTTGGCCCACCTGCAGCAGGCATCGTAAACATCACTCCGCCCTCGCGGTCGAGATTGCCCGTAATGGTGTTCACTACGTCGACTAACCAACTTGCGGTAGTTCCAAAACTGACCGTGCATGTGCCAATGCGGCCATACACCAAAGCTTTGTCGGCTGCAGCAAACTCACGCGCAATGCGCTTGATCGTTGTCGCATCAATACCGACTGCTTTTTCTATTGCCGACGCAGTAAATGGTTGTAGCGCACTCGGCAACACGTCAAGCCCCGCAACATGGGGGCGAATGTGATCACCAACGTTGGCCAAACCTTCTTCAAAGATGGTGTAGGCAATTGCAGCCAAGAACAATGCGTCGGCGCCTGGGCGAATAGCCAACCATTCATCGCAATGCTCTGCTGTCTTACTCTTGCGAGGGTCAACCACAACTAATTTGCCGCCGCGTTCACGCATGGCCTCAAGTCGGCCCGGGAAGTCTGGCGCAGTGCACAAGCTTCCATTCGAGTCATACGGGTTTGCACCCAACATCAAGATGTATTGCGTGCGATCCAAATCGGGAATGGCGATAGAGGCCGGTGTTCCAAACATGTAACCCGAACTCACTTGCTTAGGAAGTTGATCAACCGACGACGCACTGAAGCGCTGCTTGGTGCCGAGTGCTTGCAACCACACGCGGTTGTAAATAAGAGGAGCCAAGTTGTGCGCATTTGGGTTTCCTAAATATGCACCGACAGCACCGCGGCCATATTTGTTGATCACTCCCATGAGGCCGCGATCAACTTCTTGCCACGCCTCGTCCCAACTCACTTCCACATGTACGCCGTTGCGTTTGACTAACGGCTTGCGCAAGCGATCTGGGTCTTCATGCAATTGCTTCAGTGTGCTGCCCTTCGGGCAAATAAAACCTTTACTAAATACGTCATTGCGATCGCCACGAATGCGCGCCACCGCTCCATCTTTCACAGTGATTTCTAAACCACACGTTGCTTCACATAATGGACATGTTCGGTAATGGGTGCGCTCGTTTGGCGTTTCAGGCATGGCCATATCGTGCCATACATATCGCCATCAGCCATATGCTGAACGCAATGCAACGCTTGTTCCCCAACCCTGTGGCTTCACTTTCGGTTGCAGATGCGTACGGCGTTGCCCGCACACGAGTTGATATGGGCGGCGGCAAGTCGCGCCCCACTATTGGCATGTGCATGGTGCAGAGCATTGATGGCAGCACGGTTGTTGAAGGAAACTCGCGCGCGCTGGGTAGCCCTGGCGACCTTGCGGTTTTGCTTGGCCTGCGCGCACTTGCTGACGTGATCATTGTGGGCTCAAGCACCGTGACTATTGACGATTACGGCCCGCCAAGCAAGCCCGGTTTACGCGTTGGAGTGGTTACTCG
>JALQWV010000136.1 GCA_023263465.1 Ilumatobacteraceae bacterium | reverse complement strand
GAACAATGCGCGCGACGCCCATCCAACCAAACAAACCAAACAAGACAATTATGAATCGAACCGAACTCATGTCGCCCGTAATCGGTCGTAACCACGGCAATGCGCCAAGGACGTTTCGCACAACTAACAGAGTCACCAAGAACGGAAAAGCCAAAAACAAGTCAGTCACTCGCATCATGATGTCATCGAATTTGCCACCTCGAAAGCCAGCAACCGCACCAACGAGAGCACCGAGCGTCACCGAGATAATGGCGCTAGCTAATCCGATCAGAAGTGAAACTCGAACACCGTAAATCAATCGACTGTAAAGATCTCGACCAATGTCATCTGTACCCAACCATGCATTAGCGCGTGGGTTCAAAAACGAGTTCGGCGGACCTTGCACAGATTGATTCACTCCGTAGCGCGCTGTGAGTGGTGCGAGAATTACAAAAAATGTCAACAAAGCGATAATTGCGCAACTCACTACTGCCGCACGGTGAGAAACAAACCGACGAAAGGCCATCTGACGAGGCGAAAGAATATTGGGGCTTTGCTTACTCAAGACGAATTCTCGGATCTAGCCAGGCATAAGAAATATCTGCAATCAAATTGAAAAACAGTACCGAAGCGACAATCACAACCATCCAGGGCATCAACAAAGGAAAATCACCTTCACCAAAGGACTTCAAGAAATAAAGACCCATACCCGGATACGAAAAAATGTTCTCCGTGATAATGAGACCGCCAACTATTGAGCCAACATCTAGCGCCGCGATAGTCACAACTGGAATCAAAGCATTTCGCATACCGTGCTTAATCAACACTCGCCTCTCACTAATTCCTTTTGAGCGCGCAGTACGCATATAGTCAGAATTCAAAACATCAAGCAAAGACGAACGCATATAACGGCTGTATGTTGCAATAATTTGAATCGCAACAACCAGCGTTGGCAAAACCATAAACTTCAGCATTAAAAAGAAATCAAACCCGGTGTGGCCAGCCGGGTAGACACCCGAAGTCGGAAACAAACTCTCGCCGAACCACCTTTGCCAATAAACCGCAAACAAAAGCTGAAACATAATCGCGCTAATGAATGGCGGAACCGAAATGCCGACAAAGGCACTGGTGTTGATGAAAACATCGCGCTTACCACCTGGGCGTAGCGCCGCCATCACACCGGCAATCAAACCGAAGAAGATGCCCACAATTGTCGCCGCCGTACCAAGACGCAACGTATTAGCCATCGCGTCTTTGAGTGCCGGCCAAACTTCCCGACGACCTTTAATGCTTCGCGGCCATTCGCCGGTTATGAAATTTCGCAACCATTTAAAATAACCCTGAACAAAATTTGGATCCAAACCGTTGACGTCGATGTATTCGGCAACTTTTGCCCTCGTAGCACGAGGATTAACGCGCTTGTAACTGGCTACTGGATCGGTACCAATCCGCAATGCGAGGTAAACAAGAAATGTGACTATTAATAGTGTCGGGATTGACCAAGCCAAACGCCGAAGAATGTAACGAAGCATCGCCTACAGCCTTACCGATCGGCGCCCGCAATAAAAATCACAACACCCCAAGAAACTTAGAGAAACTACACACGAAAGGTGCGCCGACCCGGATAAACCGAGTCGACGCACCTATCCGTTACTGCTTATGAGTTATGAGCGATTAGCTCTTAATTTCAACCTTCGCTTCACCGGCAAGCAGGTTTGTGACTACGTATTTACCATCGTTGGTAGTCGCGTAGGCACCTGGCATTACTTGGAATGCAGTTGTCCAAACCATCCACGAAGAGTTTGCACACTCAGTGATTGGGTTGAGACACTCTGGCCATTGCTCAGCGCCCATGACGATTTGTCCGTCGCCATCAGCGTCTTGCCATAGATGAATGTTGTTGAACGCAGCGTAATTATTAAGTTCGGCGTTCCATGGACCGCCAACCTTATCTGTCCGCACAAATCCCGACTTCGGGAACTGCATCAAAGGCAACATCACATGATCTTTCGCCATGAGCGCAAGAACTTGTTTTACCTTGTCTGCACGAGTCACTGCATCAGCATCGACGTCTGCTGCATAGAGCAGATCTGATGCTTCTTTGTTACACCAACCCTGGCTGTTCTGACCAATGTTGCCATTGGCTTCAGTTGGGATGAGGTCACAAGCAAAGCTCGATGTCAAGTAAGCAGGATCTGGTGGTGCTGTACTGATGTACATCGCCATGTCGTAATCCAATGCCGGGAGACGCTGCTGGAAGTAACAAGCTGCGTCACAGTTGTCTGCGCGCACTTTGAAACCTGCTGCATTGAGCAACGGAATCAAATAGGCCTGAGTACTTTCACGGCGTGTGTTGCCCGTGTTGATGATCCAACGAATGTCCGGAACTTTGCCACTTGGGTCGATCCAGTATCCATCGGCACCCTTTGTCCAACCATTCTCTGTCAGAATCGCCTCGGCTCCTGCTGGGTCATAGCTATTGGCAAATTCGTCTCCGTTGCAATATTGCCCAGGCACCATCGGACCGCACTGAAGCAGCTCTTTACCACCGAGTGGAATGTAAATCTGCTGAAACAATGCTTCACGATCGATTGACATTGAGAATGCTGCACGGAAGTTTGGATCTGCGAATGGTCCGCACTTCTGTTGGAAGTAGAAACCTTCGTAGTCGCCACCGTAGTCAATCTGAGACTGGATGTTGTCTTGCTTCACCGCTTCTTCGATACCTGCGAAGAATTGTGGGTAAATGAAGTCAACTTCGCCCGCTTTGATCGATGCGATTTCAGTATCGCTGTCAGCCTTCGGAACAATTACAAATTTCTTGGTGACAGCCTTATCGGTGCCCCAGTATTTTGCATTTGGTTCGAACACGATTTGATCTGGGCTCCATGACTTAATCTTGTAAGGACGACCCGAGAACGGAATGTTGTCTGCATAGTCTGCAGAAACATCTTTTGTGTTTTTGACTGAAGCAGCTTTGATAATGCCACTGAACAAGCCACGCCACGGTGCGTAAACTGATTTCAAAGTAACAACAACTTGCTTGTCACTTGCACCAGCTTCTACCGCTGTCACTTGATCGTAACCCGAAGTCGAAATCGAACCAGGTGTGTTCAGAGATGCTTCCCAAGTTGCAACAAAGTCTGCTGCTGTAATTGGCGAGCCATCATCCCATACTGCATCAGGATTGATGTCGTAGGTAATTGTCATTCCACCAACCGTTGCTGGCTTGGTGTAGTCATAGGTAACGTTCGCGCAGTCATC
>JALQWV010000119.1 GCA_023263465.1 Ilumatobacteraceae bacterium | reverse complement strand
GTATTTGGTTTGTTCTCGGGCTTCTATTACTGGTGGCCAAAAGTGTTCGGCAAGTTACTGAATGAAAAATTGGGCACCTGGAACTTCTGGATGATGGTGATCGGTATGAACATGACGTTCGGACCAATGCACATTCTCGGTCTGCAGGGTCAGCCGCGCCGAATGTACCAGTGGACTGAAGCTCGCGCAGGCGAAGGCTTCTTTAACTTGGGATTCTGGAACATGATTGCTTCAATTGGTTCGCTTGTACTCACCACTGGAGTGTTGTTGTTCCTTATCAACATCGTGATTACTACCCGCAACGGCAAAGTCGCACCGCTTGATCCGTGGGATGCTCGAAGCTTGGAATGGATGACTTCAAACCCACCAAAGGAACACAACTTCGACAGCATTCCTACCGTTTCTCATCTTGACGAGTTTTTCCATCGCAAATATGAAGAAGACGCCAATGGTCAAATGGTGAAGGTGAAATCTGCTGAACAGGTGATGAAAGAACTTGAAGACAGTGCGGATGCTCACATTCACATGCCTTCACCGTCATATTGGCCGATCGTGATTGCTGCCGGCTTGCCAGTTATTTGCTTTGGCGTGATCTATTCCATTCCAATTGCAATTTTTGGTGGCGTGATTGTGTTGTTCGGTAGTTACGGATGGGCTATTGAGCCATCCACTGCACCAGATGACGATTTTGATCCACCTGCAACGACAAAGGATGTGGTTCACGTTGGCTGAGAACGCAGTAATGACAGCAGATAGTCACATTGACTCACATGGCGCTGCGCATACCAGCACCGGTTTGTCGAACAACAAGCTAGGGATGTGGTTGTTCCTTGGTTCAGAGTGCTTGTTGTTTGGTGGCTTGATTTCAACGTACATGTTGTATCGCGGTCGCGTAGGCGAGGGTCCTCGTCCTTCGCAAGTGTTCGATATTCCGTTTACCTCGGTTAGCAGTTTCGTTCTGTTGATGAGTTCGCTCACCATGGTGCTAGCGGTTTCGGCAGCGCACAAGGGCGACGACCGCAATACGCACTTGTGGATTTCGGTAACCGCCCTTCTCGGTGCAACGTTCGTAGGTGGACAGGTCTATGAATTCACTGCGTTTTATAACGAAGGGATGGGTTTCACAACCAGCCTCTTCTCCTCAAGTTTCTATGTGCTTACAGGATTCCATGGAGTGCACGTAACGGTGGGAATCATCATGCTGATGTCCACCGTTGGCATCCTGAAGCGATCCAAAGTTCCTGGCAGTAAGGCCGAGACAATTGAATTGATTGGTCTGTATTGGCACTTCGTGGACATAGTTTGGATCATTATTTTCACACTCATCTACCTCATTCCGGCCTAATCATGACAACAGAAACCCACTCATCAACAGAACACGGCATGTCGAACGCGGGCTATGTCCGTATTGCAGTGATTCTTGCTGCAATTACAGGACTTGAAGTTGCGACCTACTACGTTGATTTCGGAGCGTTGTTCTTGCCGTCGCTACTCCTCATGATGGCTGTAAAGTTCGTCATCGTTGTGAGTTTTTTTATGCATCTAAAATTCGACAACAAATTGTTCTCATGGGTGTTCTATGCGGGATTGATTCTGGCGCTTACGGTGTATGGAATCTTCCTCGCAACCTTCCACTTTTTCTCATAATTTGAAAATGTCAATGGCGAACCACGCATGTTCGCACTCGTAAATCCCGATCCTTGGAGGTTCCAGCTCCACATTGAGGTGTGGGTGTTGGTGATTGCGGTAGTTGCCAGTTATGTCTATGCGATTCGGGTCATAGGACCACGCATTGTTCCCGACGGCGAGGTAATCACACGAAAGCAACTGTGGGCCTTCATCGTTGGCGCGGTATTGCTGTGGGTGGCCTCAGATTGGCCCGTGCACGATATTTCGGAAGAGTATTTGTACTCCATGCACATGTTCCAGCACATGTTGTATTCATATTTCATGCCATCGCTGATGCTCATCGCAACTCCTAAATGGCTCTACGATTTGATTTTTGCAGGTGAACGCACACGTAAGGCAATCAATTTTTTAACAAAGCCAGTTATTGCCGGCCTGTTGTTTAACTGCGTCATCATGATTACGCACATTCCCCAAATGGTGAACAGGAGTGTGTCGAACGGACCGCTGCACTATTCGCTGCACATTTTGGTGGTGATATCGGCACTATTGATGTGGTCACCTATTTGCGGCCCTGATCGGTCACGTCATTTGGGCTACGGCGGGAAAATGATTTACCTCTTTCTCATGTCGGTGGTTCCTACCGTTCCAGCGGCATGGCTCACGTTCGCTGAAGGCACGGTATACAAGCATTACGACATTGCCGTGCGGGTCTGGGGGCTGTCGGTGACGACCGATCAGCAACTTGCAGGTGCAATTATGAAACTCGGTGGATCTATTTTCCTGTGGAGTGTTGTGGTCGTGATCTTCTTCAGACGCTTTATTGGGAATTTCTTTGTTGAAGCAAATTATGCAGCAAAGGAAAAGCGCAGCAATAGTCGCTAGTTCCAGCGAAACAATTTGAATGCACTGAGCTGACCAGCGATTGCCCAACCGAGCAAAACCACGAGTGACGATGCACCATAAGTTGATGTTGCCGAAAAAACATCACGCATCACATCGGCAAGCGCACCAGAAGGCGTGACTCGCCCCATCCACTGCAACCATGATGGAAGATCCTGCAGGGGAAACACAATTCCACCAACCAATAGCAGCACTAAATACAGTGCATTCTGTGCTGCCAGATTTACTTCACCGCGTAAGCGACCAGCAAGGGAAAGCCCGATGCCGGAAAAGGCAAGGGTTCCAAGTGCGATGGCAAGTACCAACTTGGCAAGGTGGAGTACGGCTAGATCTGCTCCGAAGAGGTAGGCGAGTCCAACAAGCAGAATTACTTGCACTATTTCTACAGCGAGAACAGAAAGAGCCTTTGCCAACACCAGTCGTGGAACACCAAGCGGTGTTGCACCCAGGCGTTTGAGGACGAGGTACGAACGTTCAAACCCGGTGGCGATGCCAAGGCTGACCATGGCGGTGGACATGATTGCCAATGCGATGATTCCAGGAATCAAAAAATCAATGCTGCTTTGATCGCCGGTGGGCAGAAGATCAACATTGCCCAAAAAGGCAAGCAACAGCATGGGAATTCCAAGAATGAGCAGTAGCTGTTCACCGTTACGAGCAAGTATGCGAAGTTCGCAAGCCAATTGAATGCGCAGTAGTTTCATGATGCGGGCTCCGCTGTGAGTCGCCTGAAAACGTCGTCCAGGCGTTGCGATCCTGCTCCAATATCGCCAATGTCAACGTTGTTGGCCTTTGCCCAGTCGGTGAGTTGAACAATGACTCGTGAATCACTCGTGCCTGAAATAGTGAATTCGTTCTGTCGTGTTTGTTCAACCGTGTATCCGAGGGTCGTTGAAAGTGAGTGTACGTCAATCAGCGAACTTGATCGGAATCGAATTTCCTCACGTCCTGAACGCAATTCATGCAACGTTCCTGAAGCAACAATATTTCCACGATGAAACACCAGCACGTCATCGGCAATTCGCTCTGCTTCGTCAAGTTCGTGTGTTGCAACAATGACACAGCAACCTCTTTCTCGTAACTCGCGAATGATCGAGCGAACTAAGTCGCGTCCATTGACATCAATTCCCGAAGTGGGCTCATCAAGAAAAATGATTTCGGGAAGAGCTGCCAGAGCCAGCGCCAGGGAAAGCCGTTGCTTCTCGCCACCAGATAACCGTCGGTACGTGGTGTTTGATACATCTCGTAGTCCAAGGCGGGCGACAAGTGCATTGGCATCAACACCATTTCCGTACAGCGCGCAATACTGTTTCACCAATTCACCCACCCGTGCTGATGGATAAATGCCGCCATCTTGCAGCATGATTCCCATGACGCGGTTGAGTTGCTTACGTTGGAGAAATGGGTCTAGTCCGAGCACCTGTACCGAACCTGAGGTTGGCGCAGATAAACCCTCGCACGCTTCGATAGTGGAGGTTTTACCAGCGCCGTTTGGCCCGAGGAAGACGGTGACGCGACCAGGTAGAGCGGTAAATGAAATGGCGTCAACGGCGGTGATGTCGCCATATTTGATGACCAGTTGTGAAACCGAAAGGCCAACACTCGCAGACGTTTTCAACGCAATACTCACAGTTCAACAGTACGCAAAGTAGGGCAGTGTCGCGGGATCGCACGGCTAGCCTTGTGTCACCGTGATTGACATTCGTTTCCTTCGCAGCGAGCCGGACACCGTACGCGAGCTGATGGCGCGCCGTAATAAGCCCGAATTGATTGGACTGCTCGACGAGGCCCTGGGCTTTGACGGCAGAATGCGAGAAATCACCGCGGAACGTGACGCGATTCGCCAGCAGGTAAATGAGTTATCGAAACAGGTCGGTGCACTGCGCCGAAGTGGCGACGACAAGGCCGCTGAAGGTCTACAGGTAGAGAGCAGGGCGCTTGGTGAGAAAGAGCAGTTGCTCGCAGCCGAGACCGATCAGGTGACCGCGCAACTCAAAGAGGTGCTGCTACGCCTGCCGAATATTCCCCATGCAGATGTTGTAGTGGGGTCGGATGATTCTCAGAACCCAACCATTACAGGTCCAATTAATTTGCCCGCGTCGTTTCCCGAGCATCAACGCGTTGCCCACTGGGACACGGCGACAGCACTCGGCATTCTCGATAACGAACGTGCAGTGAAAATCAGTGGTGCGATGTTCACGATGCAACGCGGAGCGGGAGCAACACTTGCTCGTGCGCTGTGTCAGTACGCCCTTGACTGCAACGCAGACGCTTTTGAGGAAATTCGTCCACCATCGCTCGTCAGCACGGCAACCTTGACCGCGACAGGTCAGCTTCCTAAGTTTGCTGACGATGCGTACTCAATGAGCAAAGACGATCTTTGGTGTATCCCCACGGCAGAGGCACCACTCACGTCAATTCACGCAGGCGAAGTGCTTGCCGAAGCCGACTTACCAATTCGATACATGGCGCATTCATCGTGTTATCGGCGAGAAGCTGGTTCTGCTGGCAGAGATACTCGCGGAATGTTGCGTAGCCACGAATTTGACAAGGTTGAAATTTTTGCAATTTCCACACCTGAAGGCGCACCTGCAATGTTGATCGAACTCCTAACGCGCGTGGAACGTGTGATTGCCAACCTTGGATTGCCGTATCGAATCATAGAAATTTGCACAGGTGATATGGGCCAAAGCCATCACCGAAGTTTTGACGTTGAGGTTTATGCGCCAGGATGCGACGCGTGGCTTGAAGTCAGTTCGGTCAGTTGGTTCAGCGATTATCAAGCACGTCGAGGCGATATTCGCATGAAGCGCACAGGACAAAAGGGAACCGAGTTCGCACATACGCTAAATGCGTCTGCGCTCGCCGTTCCTCGTGTGTGGGCTGCAATTATGGAAAACTTCCGTCAAGAAGATGGATCGGTTGCCATTCCTTCAGTGCTCCATCCGTATATGCGTGGCACGACCGTTATTTATTCGAAATAGGCGCTGTGTCTCTACGTGATCGCCGTGTGCAGTACGAAACTGCGGGTCTTGAACGAAATGATCTGGACAATAACCCGCTCGTGCAATGGCAACGATGGTATGACCAAGCTGCAGAGGCTTTGGTAGCAGAACCGAACGCCATGACATTGTCAACGATTGGTATTGATGGTGGGCCAGATTCACGCATCGTATTGGCTCGTGGTGTCGATGAATCAGGTTTTGCGTTTTACACCAATTACGACAGCGCCAAGAGCAAGCAGTTAATTGAACATGCGAACGCTGCCGCGGTGTTTGGATGGCTGGACTTACATCGCCAAGTGCGAATTCGGGGAAAAGTTACTAAGTTGCCCGATCACGTAAGTGATGAGTACTTTGCTTCTCGCCCACGCGAGTCTCAATTAGGCGCATGGGCCTCACCGCAGTCTCAACCGATAGCGGGACGTGACGAGTTGCTCGCACGATTGGCCGCAACAGAACAACGTTTTTTGGGTCGAGATGTGGAGCGACCGCCACATTGGGGTGGGTGGGTATTAGCCCCGCACGAAATTGAGTTTTGGCAAGGTCGACCGAGTCGCTTACACGACCGCTTTCGCTATTCATTGCAACCAGATGCTTCGTGGATTATTGAGCGTCTGGCTCCGTAGAACGTTGTGATGAATTCCACGTATGCACTGCGCGTACGAGACCATCAATGAGCGATTGAGTATGAGGAGTGAGATGTGGACCTTCCCAATCCCACCACAACGGACTTGCTCCGCGAACGCGTGGAGGCAATTCAATTTGCACTCCATAGTTGCGAACGCGGTTAACAGGATTATCCATGTGTTGTCCGGCAAGATCGCTAGGAATGCGACCTAAATCATCCACCACGTTGTAAGCAGGAAGTGCCGTTCGCAAGTGTTTTGCAACGTGTGTTGCTAATCCACGATTTCGACCACCAAGCAGCAGGCTCGTGAAAAATCCCTGTCTACCAAAGCCGTGAATGGTGATGACGGTGTCGACGTGGTTAAGGAAATCGGACAACGTTTCTGAATGCTGTGGGTCAATTCGGTGTGACGGAACATGCCACTTCAACGACGCTGGTTGATGAATTCCGTAATATGAACTGCCCGTTGCCTCTGCGGCGTGTTGGGCGATGATGTCGGTTGCTTCCTCTAACCCTCCACCATGGAATGCCATAAATCCAAAAGTTCCGCGTAGTTCGCAGACTTCTTCAACGGAAGGGTGGGCAAGCAGTTCGGCAAGCATTAGCGACGGGGCCTACTCGCACGTTGCTTAATGCGATTGAACCCAACGAACAACACGGCTACACCAATGATCAGTGTGCAAAGAAACGCAAGACGCTGTGCGCCCTGTTCCTGCAACCACATCGAAACAGAATTTTGCCAGTTCTCCACATTGGACACAACGTTGCCCAGTGAACTTCGCTCACGTATAGCTCCGTACCAATACCAGGTGAGATACGCGCCAGTGATGGCAATGAACGCAGCTGCAACTTTGTCGATGTAGCGGAGACTCTGCTTCAACACTCGCGACACCCCTGTCTTTGCTGCGGCCAAAGAGACCGTAAGTGCGGTAATTAAAAGGGACATACCAAGCCCATACATCACCAGGCTGATGACGCCAGAAGCGAAACCATGTGTGCTGATAGAACCAAGAATCGCGGTGGTGAGCAATCCAATGGTGCAACCAATACTGGCGACCGCGTAGCCAACTCCGAAGATGAACATGGCTCGCGTGGAATGATCTTTTTTCGTACTGGGAAGAGACGTCGCAAAGGAAGGTTTCCACCCAAACAACATGGCGATACCTAAACCAATAAGTGCGATCCCAATGACAAACCCGGCATATTTTGCGTTGAGTTCAATCCATTGGGTAAACAATCGCGAGATTGAACCAACGATGAGAAATACGACAAGAAACCCTGATGAAACTGCAGCACTCACTCGCACTGCGCGCTGCAAAGGGGCTCGCGTAACACCTTGGTTGCCGCCATCAATACCCAAGAAGTACAGCAAATATGCGGGAAGCAAAACGAAACCGCATGGGTTTACCGCTGCAAGCATGCCAAGCATGAAACTGTAAGCAAAGTTTCCTTCAATCACTATGTCGGCAATGATCATGAAGGAAACCATTGAGTAATGAGTGACTCAAGTTTGTCGGAACTGATTTCGCCAGCAACTTGATCAACGATATTTCCGCTGGTGTCAATAAAGAGGGTGCTTGGTGCGGTAGCAACGCCAAGTTCGCGGACGACTGTTCCAGACGGATCGAACACGATGGGGTAATTAATTCCGTACTTCTCACCAAATGCCTTAGCCATTTCCGGAGAGTCGTTCATGTTCAGTCCGATAAACCGAATATGGCTGTGAGTTTGTTGCGCCTGAGCAAAGGTGGGAATCTCTCGCCGACAGGGTTCACACGTGGAGTACCAAAAATTGACAATGATGGGTGAGCCAACGAAGCTCTGCAAATCGATGGTGTTTCCTTCGAGATCGGTTACGTCGACATCGGGCAGTTGCTTGCCAACAACGGCATCGTTGGTGTCGAGCGATGGGTAGGGAACTTCGCCGGGAGTGGTCATTTGGGCATCAATTTCTGGCTCGCTGCTAGCGCTCCATACCCATCCACCCGCCGCGCTTATAGCGAGGATCGCGATGGCAATACGTATGCGGGAACGAAAAAAAGGCACAGAAGCAGGTTACCGATGGTGTTGAACCGCTTCGGGGCGCTGCTTCTGTG
>JALQWV010000118.1 GCA_023263465.1 Ilumatobacteraceae bacterium | reverse complement strand
AATTGCACGCACTGCTTCATTGATGGTTTTGTCAAACAGGTACACACCAACAAGTGCGAGATCCGATGGCGGATTCTGCGGCTTCTCTACCAATCGAACAACATGACCTTCCGCTGTTACTTCTGCAACCCCGAACTGACGCGGGTCTTCAACATGACATAACAAAATCTGTGCAGTCGGCGCTTTTGGTCCACCAGCTTTGCGCGCAGATTCAAACTCATCAACAAATTCGTTTAACCCTTGCTCAAGCATGTTGTCGCCTAGATACATGACAAAGTCGTCGTCGCCCAAGAATTCATGAGCAATGAGCACACAGTGCGCCAGACCAAGCGGCGCATCTTGCGGAATGTAGGTGACCTGTACGCCGAATTGCGAACCATCTCCCACTGCTGCACGGATCTCTTTTCCCGTCTCGCCGATGATGATGCCAATTTCGCGAATGCCCGCCTTGGCCATGGCCTCGATTCCGTAAAACAAGATCGGCTTGTTGGCAATGGGCACCAGTTGCTTGGCGCTGGTGTGGGTGATGGGCCGAAGGCGCGTGCCTGCGCCGCCCGAAAGAATGAGGCCCTTCATAACGGCTCTAGGTTAGGCGAACTAGCGTCATATCCATGGCCGAACCCCTGTTGCATGCCTTTGCCAAGCCCACAAAGACCGATTTCATTCGCATGGTGCGTGGGAGTGGCGCACTGCTGTGGGACGACAAGGGCAATGAATACATCGACGCCATCGGCAGCCTTTGGTACAGCCAGGTTGGTCATGGAAATGCCGAGATTGCCACAGCCGTTGCTGAACAGATTCGCACGCTAGAGACATACTCCATCTTCGATCCATTTACGAACGAGATGGCCGAACGACTTGCCGCGAAACTGGTATCAATTTCACCTCTCACCGACTCGCGTGTATTTCTCTGTGGTAGTGGATCGGAAGCCATTGACACAGCAATGAAGCTTGCTCGCGTCGCTCATGTGCAAGCTGGCCACCCAGAAAAGACGATCATCATTTCGCGCAACCGTGGGTACCACGGTACAAATTACGGCGGCACCAGCGCGCAGGGTTTGCCGTTAAACAAAATTGGATACGGACAATTGCTCCCCGAAGTGGTGCAGGTTGACAGCGACAACATTGAAGACTTGGCATCGTTTATGAAAGACAATGGAACACGTGTTGCCGCAATCATTACCGAACCACTGCAAGGTGCAGGCGGCGTGTACCCGCCAGCAGACGGGTATTTGGAAGGCGCTCGCAAGTTGTGCGATCAGTACGGCGCACTGCTCATCTTTGACGAAGTAATTACCGGCTTTGGCCGACTCGGCACGTGGTTTGCGGCCAACTATTACAACGTTGTGCCCGACCTGTTGTGTTTCGCCAAGGGCGTTACTTCTGGATACCAACCACTCGGTGGTGTGTTCGTTGGTCGCACAGCATTGAACGCGCTCGAGCATGACCCTGATTTCTTTTTACGACATGGCTACACCTATTCGGGACATTCAGCAGTTTGTGCTGCAGCATTGAAGAATTTAGAAATCATTGAACGTGACGGATTAATTGAACGCGCCAAACATGTAGGTAAACGCTTGAGCGACGGGTTGCACTCACTAGCAGCCGACGGCGTAATCGATTCTGTTCGCGGTGCTGGAGCAATTTGGGCAGCAGGACTTAATCCCGAGCAAAACTGCGTGACAGTTCGCGACAACATGATTAGGCGAGGAGTAATTGCGCGCTCAATCAACGCGGACACCAACGCATTTTGCCCACCTTTCGTCATTACTGATCAACAAATAGACAAAGTGCTCGACGTTTTCGCCGCAGCAGCACAAGGAAAGTAGAACAGCATGGGTCAACTCACAGGTCAGCGCGCATTCATCACTGGTGGAGCAAGCGGTATTGGTGCCGAAATGGCCCGTCGCTTCACGAAGGAAGGCGCAACGGTTGTCGTTGCCGACGTGAATGACACCCTTGGTAAACAAGTTGCAGCCGAAGTTGGTGGTGAATACGTGCACCTCGATGTCACCAGTGCTAAGGCTTGGGAAGAGCAGTACGAAATTGATAACAATTTCGACATTGTGTGCCTAAACGCAGGTGTTTCAACTCATCAAAATGTGATCGGCGAACCTGCCACCTACCCACTTGAACGCCTTGACAACGATTCCTATTACCGCATCATGAGCATCAACGTGGATGGTGTGGTGTTTGGTGCACGTGGAATTGTGCCGCACATGGTTGCACGCAAAAGCGGACACATATTGGTTACAGCATCGCTTGCAGGAATCGTTCCAATTGCGCCAGACCCGATTTATGGGCTCACCAAGCACGCGATGGTTGGCTTTGTGAAGAGCATGGGCCAGGCACTTGAGCCACATGGTGTGTGCATCAGCGCATTGTGCCCCGGCTTCCTTGACACTCCGTTAGTTAGCCCGCTTGCTCGCGAGTTCGCTTCAACATTCAGCCTTGGCGTCATGCCAGTAGAGGTCGCGGGCGACCTTGCCATGCGTGCGCTTACTGAACGCATCAATGGATCGCAGTGGGTAGTCTCCGCTGGCTTCCCCATCGCTCGTTACGAGCACAAGGATCCGTTCGTTGGCTAGCGGTGAGTGCAAGCCAGAATTCAATCCGTTTAATCCGGATTTTCGGGCACATCCATATCCTTTCTACGATGCACTGCGTTCGCATGAACCGGTGCACACCACCGAATTTGGAATGGTGGTGCTCACTCGTTACGAAGACGTGTCAACCACACTGAAGAGTGCAGACTTCAGCCGAGATGTTGATAAGTATTCAACACAAGCAACATCGGCCGCACGTCAACGTCGGCGCGAAATGCAGCGTGAGCGTACGAAATCCATTTTGAATCTGGACCCACCAGATCACACTCGACTACGTCGCATTGTGTCTAAATCGTTTACACCTAGCGCCATGGAAAAACTCCGTGGCCGTATTCAACAATTGGTTGACACTGTGCTTGATGCGGCTCATGAGCGCGGTTCCATTGAACTCGTTGATGACCTTGCATTTCCAGTTCCCTTCGAGGTGATTTCAGATTTGCTCGCAATGCCAACTGAACGAGCCGAGGAAATGCGCGAATGGTCTCAAGTCATTACCAATTCGCTTGAGCCAACAGCAACTGATGAAGAACTTGCGCAGTCCGACGCTGCGGTAGCGCAACTTATCCCCTATTTGACATCCATCATTGAAGAGCGTCGAAAAAATCTGGGCGACGACATGCTGTCCAGTTTGATTACCGCAGAAGAAGCCGGCGACAAAATGACCACCGATGAACTCATGGCGTTTTTGGTGTTGCTGTACATCGCAGGCCATGAAACCACCGTGAACCTCATTGGGAATTCGACTCTCGCCTTACTTCGCCACCCCAAACAGGCTTCGCTCGTTCATGAACACGGACTGACATCACAAGCCCTTGACGAGTTACTGCGCTTTGACGGTCCGGTACAACACACCGTGCGAATTCCACTGAAGCCAGTGCAATACGAAGCGCAAGGCAACACATTCATCATCGAGCCAGGAACCGTGGTGCTCACTTCACTTGGAGCAGCAAATCATGACCCGTCGGTGTTTGAAGCGCCTCACGAACTTCGCCTTGACCGCCACAATTCCCATCGCCATATGGCATTCGCGTCAGGTATTCACTATTGCCTGGGCTCGGCATTGGCGAAGCTAGAAACCGAAATTGCCGTTGGCACGCTGTTTCAGCGCTTCCCGAACATGCACGTTGTTGGCACGCCTTCGTGGCGCGACCGCCTCACTATTCGTGGCGTAAACCAGCTACAACTCAATCTTTTGTAAGGCGAGCTATCAAACTGCTGGTGTCCCAGCGCCTGCCACCCATGGCAATGACTTCTTCGTAGAACTTGTCAACCATTTCAGTCATTGGCAGCTGTGCCCCATTGCGCTTGGCTTCGTCGAAGCAAATGGCCAAGTCTTTGCGCATCCATTCCACTGCAAATCCGAATTCAAATTCGTCGCGAACCATTGTCTTTGCACGGTTTTCCATTTGCCACGACTGCGCAGCGCCTTTAGAGATGACATCTACAACATCGTCGGGGTTCAATCCGGCACGCATGGCGAAGTTCAAAGCTTCAGACAAGCCTTGCGCAATTCCAGCGATGCAAATTTGATTGACCATTTTTGCTAG
>JALQWV010000095.1 GCA_023263465.1 Ilumatobacteraceae bacterium | reverse complement strand
TGCTCCTTGGACAACGCTGTTCATTGTTATTTGTGGATGTTTATATAAAGACTTAATAACGGTAATAAGGGGTGTGGATTGTGGACGAACACCTCGAATACCAAATGACATAAGGAAACGAATTTCACAAGCCTGTGAGGTAGAGACCACATCTTGCATTTGTGTAGTTCGCACATCCGTGCATAACTCATGGTTATCCACTGGTTGTTGTGTTGTTGCCCACATGGTTGTCCCCAACATGATTTATGACGTCTTAAACTTCTGAACGAGTTCGGTTACCTGGTCGTACACCTGCTTACGCTCACTCATCATGCGCTGAGTTTTATCGACGGCGTGAATAACGGTGGTGTGGTCTCTACCACCGAACAAGCGCGCAATTGCTGGATAACTGAGGTCGGTAAGTTCACGGAATACATACATGGCGGTTTGGCGTGCTTGCACCAGTGGTCGTTGGCGGCTCTTGCCGCGCAATGCTTCAACTTCAAATCCAAGATGTTCGGCAATTTCTGCCAATAGTTGCTCGTCGGAACGAGGCTTGACCGTGGCACGAGTGAGCAGGTCGGTAAGTAACTGTTGGGCCAATGGCACATCGACCTGGGTTTTGTTCAAACTGGAATAGGCGGCAACTCGGATGAGTGCGCCTTCAAGCTCACGAATGTTGGTGGTGACATTGCTAGCAATGAACTCCAACACCTCACGAGACACCGACGTGCGTTCCCGTTCCGCCTTATTGCGAAGAATGGCCAGACGCGTTTCCATGTCTGGTGGCTGAATGTCGGTGATGAGACCCCACCGGAATCGACCGCGCAAACGATCTTCCAACGTAGGAATGGCGTCTGGCATGCGGTCGGACGAAATGACGATCTGCTTGTTTGCGCCGTGGAGTGAATTGAACGTATGGAAGAATTCTTCCTGCAATCCTTCTTTGCCCTCCATGAATTGGATGTCGTCAATGAGTAAGACATCAACTTCGCGGTAGCGACGTTTGAAAGCGGCAATGGTGTTACTGCGAATGCCGTCAACATATTCATTGAGAAATGTTTCTGTCGAGACATAGCGAACTTCGTAGTGGGCGTAGTTCTGGTGCACGTAATACCCAATGGCGTGAAGGAGGTGGGTTTTGCCCAGCCCAGCCGAACCATAAATGAATAACGGGTTGTAGGAACGACCAGGGGTTTCAGCAACACGTTGAGCAGCAGCGAGGGCGAACTGGTTCGAGGTGCCTTTCACAAAGGTTTCGAAGGTGTAGCGGGGGTTGAGGCCCACGGCCACTCCTTTGCCCGTGCGGCTTTTGAGGGTGGTGGTTTCCGATGGCTGGGAAAGAGCGGTATTAAGTTCGGCCGGCAACTGGTCTGGGGTGTTGTTCGTGGACAACTGCTCATGGACATCGGCTGCAGTGTTGGTCTGGACGTCGATCAAGAGTTGGCGTTCACTTGCACCAACTTCGTCCAAAGCATCGCGAACCAGCGACATGTAGCGAGTCAAAATTCGTTCGCGGACATAGGTGTTGGGAACTTGCAGACGAAGACTCATTTTGTCATCGGCAATGGCGACAGCATCGTTGAAAGTCGAGAACCAGACGGCTTCAGAAACTTGAGCACGCAAAACTTGAGCGGTAGCACGCCACACATCATCATGGTTATCGGTGCCGCGAGAGTCGACTTGTAGCTCGTTTTCCATAGTTCCTCTGTACTGATATGTGCGCTTCACATGATGTGAAACCCAATGGTGTCATGCGTTTCCGACGAGCGGAACCCGTGTCATATTCCGTCCACAACACTGTCCACAGGGTGTGGACACCCCCGCCGACACGAGGCGGGGGAAGCGAAGGTAGCAGGTTTTCCACAGGCAGAAAAAACCGAGATTTGCCTGTAGAGTTCTTGCCGTTGTAGTCCCATCGTTCAGCCCAATAGGTTGTTCGTCCAGAGCTGTCGAGATCCTCTCGGCACCGAACCGAGGAGGCGTGCGTGAAACGCACTTTCCAGCCAAATAATCGCCGTCGCGCCAAGAAGCATGGCTTTCGCCATCGCATGAAGACCCGTGCCGGTCGCGCCATTTTGAAGTCCCGTCGCGCCAAAGGCCGACACAAGCTTTCGGCTTGATCGGTCGGATACGCCAACGGGAGGTGTTCTCCCGACTGTCCAAAGAGGGAACATATGTTCGCTCCAATGGACTGTGGTGTCTGATGTTGACGGACTCTTCTCTGCAGAATGCCCATGTGGGCTATGCCATTGGTCGAAACGTGGGTAGTGCCGTGCTGCGCAACCGAATTCGCCGCCAACTGCGCTCGCAACTGGAAGCCAAATCCGACCAATTGCCAGCAGGCTGGTATTTGGTGGGGGCCCAGCCTCGAGTTGGGGCCATGTCGTGGGCAGATCTCGGAGCCACAGTGGACCAACTCATCGCAAAGGTGGCGGGTTCATGACGCTCACCACCCCACAACCAGCCGTCACCTCAAGTGAGCGTCTCACTACAAAAACCCAACAGGCCATGTTGCAGGCTATTCGTTGGTATCAGTCGCTTCGCCCGGGGTACCCGTCGAAGTGTCGATTTTTCCCCTCGTGTTCAGAGTATGGCCATGAAGCTATTGAGGTATTCGGGGCCCGACGCGGAGGGCTATTAACCGCTCGTCGCCTGCTTCGTTGTCGCCCATTTGGCCCATCTGGCTTTGACCCTGTTCCCCTCCCTAATGAATCAACCTCGGTATCGCCTACCGTCTGTTGCACCGATACCACGAAAGATTGTTAACCCATCATGTTTGAACTCGCCGCACGTCTCATCGCCACGTTCTACGCCTGGACCCACAACTACGCCGTTGCAATTGGCCTCGTTGCCGTAGTGGTTATGTTGCTCATTACTCCGCTCACGCTGAAAAGCACAAAGGGAATGTTGGAGATGCAACGTCTGCAACCAGAGATGCGTCGTTTGCAGGCAGAGTTCAAAGGCGATCGTCAAAAAATGAACGAAGCAATGATGAAGATGTATCAGGAGCACAAGGTGAACCCGATGGCATCGTGTTTGCCAATTGCGGCTCAAATGCCGGTGTTCATCATTATGTTCCGCGCGTTGCACGGATTGATTTCGAAGGCAGCAGACGGAGTGACGTTTGCGCCGCAGTATCTGAATAAAACCTCCGAGCTATATCGGTCATTGGTTGGAAAAACCGAAATGGTGTCATTTGGCATTGACTTGGCACTCAAACCAGTTGATGCAGTGAGAGACAATTTTGCGACCGGCTTGATTTACGTGTTCCTTGTTACCGCACTCGCCGCTTTGTATTTCGCTCAGCAAAAAATGGTTGCATCACGCACGGTGAGCCCCACCATGTCGGCGACACAAGCCAAAATTATGCAGTATTTACCAGTGTTTTTTGCGGTTTTTCAACTGTTCCTACCAACCGGTTTGATTGTGTATTACATGGTGCAGGCAGTCATTCGTATTGGCCAACAGCAATACATCACGAAGCGTTTTTACGGAAACGATTCATCGCTTGGACGACAAGCTCAAGCAGCAGGTGAACGTGCTCGTGAAATGTCGAAGAGCGACAAAGCATCTAAACCTTCAAAGAAAGAAACAACCAACCCAAACGCTCCATTTGTGAGCAAGCGAGTTACTCCGCCAAAAGGAGGAACTTCTTCGGCGAAACAACTCACTCCTCCGGGCAAAAACCGAAGCAGCGCGATTCCGCGTAAACCAAAAAAATCGTAAGACATCACACGTAAGGACATAGTTATGGAATGGGTAGAAACCACAGCGGACACCATTGAGTTGGCGAAGAATTTGGCACTCGATCAGTTGGGTGTTGCAGAAGACGACGCCGAATTTGAAGTAGTTGAAGAACCAAAGCAGGGTCTCTTCGGTCGCACTCGCGGAGAAGCTCGCGTTCGCGCTCGTGTTCGCCCGAACAGTGTGCGCAACAAGAGCGACCGGCGCGACAAGGCGACGAAGCGCGGGCCTCGGAAAGACACGGAAGGCAAGGGCGGACGTCGTGAGAAGTCCTCGACACCTCGCCCAAAGCGTGAAACCGCAGCGCGGACCCCACGCCAAGACATGCTGCCAGTAGATCCAGCCACTGTGAGTGCTGCCGCAACCACATTCCTTGAAGGAATGCTGACCGCTGCTGGCCTTACTGGCTCGGTCTCCGTTCAGCAGTCGGGCGAAGATATCGATATCAACGTCAGCGGTTCCGATGTTTCGGTATTCGTAGGCACAAAGGGTGCAACCCTGATGGCCGTTCAGGACCTAACTCGTGTGGTCAGTCAACGCCGGTTGGGTGACCACGACACACACCTTCGGGTGGACATTGCCAGTTACCGCGAAAAGCGCCGCGAAGCCCTCAGCCGCTTTGCGCTCAAGGTGGCAAACGATGTGCTGGCGAGTGGACAACCACGAGTACTTGAGCCAATGAACTCCGCCGATCGCAAGATTGTTCACGACACGCTGGTGGAGTTTGCAGGTATTGCCACCCGTTCGCAAGGACAAGACCCGCATCGTCGTGTTGTGGTTGCCCTTGCAGACATTCAGCCAGAAGAGGCCTAACTAGACTGCCCGTGTGGCAGTTCCCCATCCAGTTGAGCACGAGGGCCTGATCCGCGTTTTGAGCGCGGCTCAACGTATCGGTGCACTTGGCGCACAACCGGTGGCAGACATCATTTCTCACGCATGTGCTTTTGCCGACGTGCTCCCGCAATCGGTTCAAACGTGCGTTGATTTGGGGAGTGGAGCCGGTGTTCCGGGATTGGTCATCGCCATTGCTCGGCCAGAAATTCGGTTGACGCTGGTGGATCGCCGCTCAAAGCGGACCGACGCCCTGCGCCGAGCCGTGAAAGCCTTAGATATTGAAGAACAGGTCTCCGTTGTGTGTGCAGATGTGGAGAGTTTCGCGCGAAGCGCCGACATGAATCACGCTTTTGACGCTGCCTGCGCACGCGGGTTCGGACCTCCCGAGTTCACACTCCATTGGTCGGCCGAACTAGTGAGACCAGGGGGAGTCATTGTGATCTCCGAACCACCACTCGGCTCCCCTGATCGTTGGCAAGGAGTCGACCTTCCAGGTATGGGCGTCTCCGAACCCAACCGAATTGGCCCCGTGGCATTGTTCCACGTGGAACATTACCCGCCGACTCGCTAGCCGAAATGGAAAATGTTCCACGTGGAACAATGCAGACTGCTATCCCCCCAACGGACTGCATGGGGCGGTATTCTTGGCTCATCATGAACACGCCAGGTACCACCCCAACTGGTCCATATCCAACTCCCCGAATTATTGCTATGGCCAACCAAAAAGGCGGCGTTGGCAAGACGACGACCACCATCAATCTTGGGGCTTGCCTGGCCGAACAGGGCTATCGGGTGCTGCTCATTGACCTTGACCCACAAGGAAATGCTTCAACTGGCCTGGGCTTAAACACTCGAGACATGGAAACCAGTGTTTATGACGTACTCCTTCATGAAACACCACTTGAGGATTGTCTGGCACCAACTGCAGTAAAGAATCTTTTTGTTGCGCCATCAAACCTGGATTTAGCGGGTGCTGAAATTGAACTTGTGCCTGCAATGGGCCGAGAAACTCGTCTCAAGAAGGCGATTGAAGCCATTATTGATCAGTTTGATTATGTCCTGATTGACTGCCCGCCTTCGCTCTCGCTGCTCACGCTCAATGGCTTGTGT
>JALQWV010000089.1 GCA_023263465.1 Ilumatobacteraceae bacterium | reverse complement strand
GATCGACGCATCATCGGTTTACTCATCGCGCTTGGCGCAATCGTGATGAGCATCGCCATGTTGTACCAACCTGCAGAAAGCACGTGGACCATTGTGTTGCTATTTATCATCGGTGGTTTCAGTTTTCCGTTGTATGCAATTGCTAGCGCATATACAAATGACTGGGTTTCTCCTGAACAGATGGGGGCTGCCGCATCGCAACTTGTGACGCTCTATGGACTCGGCGCAATGATTGGGCCACTGCTTGCTGCACCGTTTCTCGACATTCTTGGCACCGACGGATTTGCCTGGTCAATCATCGCATTCCATTCAGCAGTAGCAGTTTTTCTTGTTTACCGAATCCGTGCCTGGCATGCGCCGGTCACCACCAAGAAGTGGGACGACGTGTCCTTCCACGGCCGAGCATTCTTCGTGCCAGCAACCATTGCATCACTCGGCGTGACAACAAAGGCAAAGCCAAAAAACATTCAGCAATAACTACGCCTTGCGCGGCTTACCAATCCTCACCGATACGCCAGGCGAGAACATCACATGCGCTTCTCCAGTTGGTGCTGGCAATCCTGCAACCGTTACCAAATGATCATTCAGGCTGACAATGGTGGCTTCATATAACTGCCATTGTTCGTGGTCAACAGGTGCATACCGAAGCCTTCCGCCGAACCCTTTTGAGTACAGCCCCCACCGTGCAGACAGAAAATGCGCGAGGTCACTTGGCTCTGTGATTTTTTCGCCAAGAGTCAACTCAATCTGTGTGAACGATCGCGATGGCCATCGACGCTTCACCGCAGTGCGTAAATGCTGACCTGCCTTTTCATGCGAAGCACTGCCCCAACAATACGGAATGAAATATGTTGCACGGGCTACACATGCAGGAATCAGTCTGTTGACATCAAGCGAAAAGAACCACACGCCAGGTACACCGTTGCGCTTTACGTACGTGCGCACATTTACTTCAGGAAACGAACCCAAGTATGGAACTGGAGGAATAAAGGGAAACGAAATATTGCGCATCGAGAATGGAATGAGCCCAACCCAGGCACTGCCGTCAAACGTGTCCACCTCAATTCCCGTTGGCAGAAGCTCCTGCACCACTGCCGGGTCGTATCGCCAATGGATATATGCAAGATCACGCCACTGCTGTTTCATGACAGGTCGCTTTACGGGTTCGGGACAAACCACTGGTGACACAAATTCAACCTTAGACATCACATCTGATCTTCGCACTGTTGTACCGTAACGATATGGCCCGTTATGTCACCACGATTGCAAGTTCAAAATCTCCAGAAGAAGCATTTGCCTATATGGCAGATTTGCGAAATTTCGCCGAGTGGGACAAAGGAGTGATCAAGGTTGAGCAAGTCAGTGGCTCAGGCGCAGGATTAGGCACCATTTTCGATGTAACGGTGAAGGGTTTCGGCAGTTCAACCTCGACTCTGCGCTACACCACCACCGAGTACGACACGCCTCAAAATGTCTTGGTAAAAGGCGCGAACACGTTTTTTACTTCGGTTGATCGCATCACCATCGCACCAACACAAACCGGCTGCGATGTCATTTACGACGCAACACTTACCGCAAATTGGATTATTGCTCCAATGAACTTGTTGTTGGGAAAAGTCTTCAACAAGATTGGCGATACCGCTACACGCGGCTTGCGCAAGGTGCTCGCCTAACTACGGGCAGCCAAGCCCACTTAAGTTCGCGCACTCTCGACATAACCAAACAACTCCTTCGGACGTCCTCCATTCAGTTGCATAAGGCGACTCACATGATGCGCAGTGTTGCTTTTCGCTATCCATACCGAGAGAGTAATCCGCCTAATATCTGTGCATGACAATTCAGGGTGTTACTACATATCTATGGTTTGATGACGAAGCTCTTGAAGCAGCCGAGTTCTACACATCGTTATTCCCTAACGGCAAAATAAATAATGTTTCGTACTACCAAGGTGGGGCTCCAAAACCTGAAGGGTCTGTTTTGGTTGTCGAATTCGAAATCTTTGGTCGCCAATTTGGTGCTCTCAATGGTGGCCCTCAATTTCCGCACTCGGAA
>JALQWV010000010.1 GCA_023263465.1 Ilumatobacteraceae bacterium | reverse complement strand
CCCCCAACGGGATTCGAACCCGTGCCGCCACCTTGAAAGGGTGGTGTCCTAGGCCACTAGACGATGGGGGCATGGACGAATATTTAGTTGGAAGAGCCCTAGAAATCTACCAGTGACTCCGAGAATTCCCCCCGCTATTTGGATTCCGTTTGGACAGTCACGATCCAGTCTAAAAGCCAACCCAAATATGAGTACAACTGGTACTGACCATAGGCAGGATCGTCCTCCGCAAGACGAGCTTCAAACTCGTCCTCATCAACGTCAAGAAGGGTGCCAAGGACAAGGCGCAGACTATTGATTGATCGCATGAGCGCATCAAGCTCGTCTGCCGAGAGCACAATGCTGTCGGAATTCGTTTCGCGCTCAAGCAATGCTGTGGCGAGCGAGAGTGATGAAAGTCGTGACGACAACAATTCATCACGCATTAGACGCTGATACTCCTGTTCGTGTTGTGCGTCTTGGTGATATGCGGCGGGGAAAAGCCGACGAGCAACGTCGATCGAGGAGTCGTTCATTAACACATCTCGTAATTGATCAAGAAGGCCGTTGAGAGTAGTTCGATCACTTGCGTCAATGTTTAACGAATACGATGTTGCATCGAGCCGACTGACTGGGCCTCTATTTTTTCGAGCCACAACTACGCGTCTTCTCGTTGCATCGTTGCCCATAAACCATGTTCATGAAGTCGGTACACATCGAACTCTGCATGTTCGCGAGTACCGGAAGAAACAACGGCGCGTCCTTTGTTGTGAACATCAAGCATCAATTCGGTTGCTTTTTCCAGGCTGTAGCCAAAGAGTTTCTGTAAGACCAATGTCACATACGACATCAAATTGATTGGGTCGTTCCACACAAGAACAATCCATGGACGGTCCGTATCGACGGCAGCATCTGTGCCCGCATCAATAACCTCTGTTGGTCGTACATCAGTATTCGACAGTTGATGTAATGGCACACGGACATTCTGCCGTGAAACACGGTGTGTTCTGCTCGCGCCTGACCGCTCCGATTGGTAGCCACTCGGGATGCGCCGTAGCCTAAGTCTGTGGCCCTTGACGTTCGACCAATTATTCCATCACGGTTTTTTGGCCATAAGCCCCGTGGTACTGCTTCAACCTCTCGGATTGGGGCATATATCGCATTGATGAAATTGCGTGTTGTCGAACTGTTGCTTGTCACCACGGTTCCGACGATGGTGTTGGCCGAAGGCGGATGGCCATCGATTCAACTCATGGCAATCACCCTTATTGGCGGAACGCTCGCAGCCGGTGGAGCGAACGCGATCAACATGTACATCGACCGTGATATCGACAAACTCATGGTGCGAACACAAAATCGCCCACTAGTTACCGGGGTATTGACCCCAAAAGCGGCGATGATGTTTGCAATTGTGCTTGAGATTGTGGCCTTTTGTGTGTTGTGGGCTGGTGCCAATTTGCTCGCGGCGGTGTTGGCCGTGTCGGCAACACTGTTCTACGTGTTTGTCTATTCGTTGTGGCTGAAGCGAACGAGTAGGCAAAACATCGTGATTGGTGGTGCGGCTGGTGCAATGCCGGTGCTGGTCGGATGGGCGGCAGTAACGAACTCGCTTGGGTGGGCACCGATCGTTTTGTTCATCGTTATTTTTCTGTGGACTCCACCACACTTTTGGGCACTAGCTATTCGCCATGCAGACGACTACAAGGCGGCAGGGGTGCCTATGTTGCCGGTAGTGGTCTCGTTAGAGCGAACCGTTCGCTCGATGACGATGTATGCCGTCCTGCTTACCCTTTTCACCCTTGTCCTTGTTCCCGTTGCAGAACTCGGATGGATTTATGGAATTACAGCATTGGTATTTGGGGTGGCTTTTGTCATCGGCTCGGCTCGATTGGGAAGCGAACCTTCCCCCAAGCGTTCAATGAGACTATTTACCTTCTCCATTACATACGTCACGGCAGTTTTTGTTGCGCTGACCGTGGACGTGCTCCTTCGTTAGGAACAAATGCACAAACACTGGGAAGTCGGGCGCAAGCTCCTGCCATTGTTAGTGTCTAGTTCGTTATGACCACGGTCAATCTGCCATCCACGCTGGGTGCCGAGGCCACTGCCGACTCAGGTTTTCTCGGGTCGGTGGCTGCTTGGCTTACCACCACCGATCACAAGCGAATCGGTCGACTCTTCATTGGTACTGCCGCTCTGTGGTTGCTCACATATGTTGGAGTTGCAACGTTGTTGGGATTCGAGAGAATCGACAGCAAGTCATTGACATTCAATGAGGGAATGATGACACAGTTGTTTGCTGCGTCAAAGACACTTGCATCGTTTGGTGTCACGGCTCCACTCATGATTGGCCTCTCTCTTGCACTTGCACCAACACTCGTGGGTGCGCGCTCGGTCATGTTTGCTCGCAATGCCATGCTGGGCTTCTATCTGTGGGCAATTGGTAGCGCAGTCGTAGTTGCATCACTCGTTGGTAATGGTGGGCCAGGTGGCGGAAACGCACAGATGGTTGACCTATATCTACTGGGTCTTGCTTTGGTGATACTGGGTCTGATTGCAGCAGCAGTCAGTGTCGTTGCAACAGTATTGAGCGCACGAACTGCTGGAACAGACTTAGCAGATGTTCCATCATTTGCGTGGTCCTCAATGGTTGGGTCGATCAGTCTTGTCCTCACGCTTCCCGTTGCTCTTGGAACGTTGATTTATGTTGTGGTGGATCACCACTACACCCGCGTTGCATTTGGGGCGAATATGGGCATCATGAAATGGCTCGGTTGGTCAATGTCGCAACCTCAAACATTTTTGTATGTCATTCCGGCAATCGGAGTACTTGCCGAGCTTGCACCTGCTGTAGCGCGTAGAACCCAACCGCTACGTGGTGGGGTGTTTATCGGGGTAGGGCTTATTTCGGTTGCACTTCTAGGTTCGGTAACGCAAACGGTGCATGGACTTGCATGGACCGGAACATTTATTGACAAAGCGAAGAGCTTTGTGCCGTACGCACTCTTTAACTTGCTTCCAATCCTTGGTGTTGGTGTAGTGCTCGCACTTGCATTGTTCACTTTGAAATCTGATTCAATCAAAATGATCGCACCATTTATTCCGGCGTTTCTTGGTGGCGGAATGATTCTCACTGCAATGTTGGGCAATGCATTGCAGTTGATTTCCAGCGCCAACCTTTCTGGAACCGTTTTTGAGGAAGGTGCTTTGGTGTACATCACGTACGGAACTGTGCTTGTTGCCTGGAGTGCAATTGCGTTTTGGGGACCAACGTTGTGGGGACGCATGTTGCCAGCAGCAGTTGTTGCTGGAATTGGGGCTCTCGGTTTTGTTGCAACGGTGCTTGCAGCACTTCCGATGTATATCGCTGGTTTTGCTGATCAGCAAGCTGACTCAGTCAAAGATTTTGACTATTCGGGTCCGGCAGGGTTGTGGAATGCAGTATCGACAGTCGGGCATGCGCTGTTTGCCCTATGTGTAGTCGTAGCCATTGCGGCAGCTGGTAAGAGTCTTGCAACGGGACAACGAGTTGCAGGTAATCCGTGGATCGATGGGGGTGCACAATGACCACCGCAGGTGATCGCGTATTGCCGGCAGGTCCAACTACTGCTGCACGTCACCCATTGTTTATCGCTACAGGTGCGGTGGTAGGTGCGGGCACCATGTTGATGTTTGGCATGTTGGCCGTGTGGTTTAAGTTTCGAGATGCATCGCCATTACGTGTTGGCAGGAACAACAAAATGATCCATGATTGGCTTCCTGCAGATTTAAAAATTCCAGAAGTTGCAACCAACACTCTTGCGATCACCATGGTGATTGCGGCAATTATGGGTCAGTGGGCGGTGTACTCGGCAACGCGTAAAGACGCACAGCACACCACGCTTGCACTGTTCATCACGGGAGTAATTGGTGTAGCAGCAGTGAATGCACAGGTAGCGATTTATAAGCAGATGGGTGCGGTACTTGCTGACGGTTCATACCAAACGATGTTTTATGCAATCACCGGAACAATGCTTGTGCTCATTTGTACTGGCATTGCGTTTTCTCTAGTTGCCGCGTTCCGCGTGTTGGGTGGCCGAGTTGCTGATCGAGCAGTCGTCACCGCACATGCCATGTATTGGTACTTCCTCTCCACAGCGTTCATCGCGTTGTGGTTCGTTGTGTATGTGCAGAAATAGGTAGCGCAATGTTTTCAACCGGATCCAAATACTTCTTCGGAATCACTTTTCTTGGAACTATTGCTTTTGCTATCTACATGCTGCTTATTAGTGAGTCAGCAATTGGCGGCACAGCGCTATTTGGCCTGGTGGGCGCAACTGCATTGCTCACTGGCTTGCTGTTGTTTACTCGAGATGGATCAAACGGTGAAGAAGGCGTTGCGGCATCTGCTGCAGCCCCAACCAAGTCCATTTGGCCGTTAATTGCTGCTGTAGGCACAACGCTGTTGCTCGTTGGAGCGATTACCTCCACGGTCGTGACATTGCTCGGTGTGGTGTTGTTGCTCGCAGCACTTGTCGAATGGTCCGTTCTCAGTTGGTCTGAGCGAGCATCAAGTGATAGCGCCTATAACGCGTCGTTGCGTAAGCGTTTGCTGAACCCAATTGAATTTCCAGTACTTGCAGCAGTTGGTTTGGGCGTGGTCATTCTTTCTTTCTCTCGTATTACGCTTGCAGTCAATAAGAGTGTTGGAGCGATTGCATTCATTGTTCTTGGATCGCTAGTACTTGCAGCTGGTGTGTTGTTTTCGGTTCGCCCAAACTTGAAGCGTGGTTTGGTTTCGGGAATTTGTGTACTCGGAGTAGTGGGAATTGTTGCCGCGGGAATTGCTAGTGCAGGCGTTGGTATTCGTGAAGAGCTTGTTCTTGCAAAAGAAGAAGGCCACTACATGCACCAAGAATGCGGTGCAGAAAAATCCGAACACTTCGACAAACTTCCGTTAGAAGGCGTGTCGGCGACTGCCAGCGTTGATACCTACATAGAACTCATCGATGGAAAGTTAGTTGCATCAGTACAAGGATTTGCAGGGAGTCAGCAATCAATTACTGTTCCACGCTCTAATCCGACAAACATCCTGTTTCGAAATAAAACCGAGGGCGAATATCGGTTAGTCGCAAATTTGGGAAGCAAAACGGTTGCCGATGGCGTGAAGGAAGAGGTGGTGCATTGCACCCAACTAATTGAACAAGGGTTTGAGCAACTGTTGACCCTCAATATCCCTAAACCAGCAGAAGCCGGAAAACCTTTCACGCTGACCGTTCCAGGTTTGGCCGGACAAAGCATTGAGGTGATTGTGCCGTGAGACACCAAAACACAACTGAACACGCAACCAGCTCGGTCAATAGGCTTAGCGACATGCGTCGTCGAGTAGTTGGAGTGGTTTCGGGTATTGCGAGCGCATTGTTCCTATCTGGCTGTGCAACAAATGCACCGCAAGATACGTGGCAGCCAAAGGGGCCAAACGCAGAGATTATTGACAATCTACAAAAGCCAGTTTTTGCTGTTGCTGGGATTATTGGAGTCATTGTCACTGTCGCAGTGATTATCGCCGTGATTCGGTTTCGCGACAAAGGTCAGCCGATTCCACATCAGTCGCATGGCAATCCTGCGCTGGAAATCACACTGACGATTATTCCTGCGCTCATTTTGACGGTTGTCGGAGTATTCACATTCCGAACAGTGTTCGATCTTGCAAAAACGAGTGACACGGAAATGATCATTAATGTCACGGGCCAACAATGGTGGTGGGAATACGACTATCCGGTTCAAAATGAATTTGGAATTACGCAACCGATCATCACGTCTGGCCAACTCGTTATTCCAGCGGGAACCAAGGTGTTGCTGCGTCAAACGAGTCGCGACGTCATTCACTCATATTGGATTCCTGCATTGAACGGGAAACGTGATGCTGTTCCTGGACGTGTGCACTTGAATCGAATTGAAGCGGATAAGCCGGGAATTTATGCAGGTCAATGCACTGAGTTCTGCGGTCTTTCGCATGCCAACATGCGTATGGAAGCTGTTGCGCTGAGTAAAGCCGATTTTGCAAAGTGGGTGGCAAACCAATTGAAGCCCTATACGTCACCCGCAGAAAACACGCTTGCCAAAGAAGGTGAAACCGTATTCATGAACCAGTGTGTGCGATGCCATCAAGTGAACGGCATGAAGCGGGCAGATGGCACACCAGTTATTGCTGCTCCTGACGAAAACATTGTTTCAGGTGCTGCACCAAACTTGTCGCACCTTATGAGCCGCAATACGTTTGCGGGTGCGACATTTGATTTGTTGAACAAGTCGTGCCGTGAAGATGTGTGGACTGCCGACTCTGAGTCGTTTGGCGCAAAATATCTGAGTGGCGTGAGCGAAGATTGTTTGAATCAAAAGGATTTACGTGGCTGGTTACGCAATGCTCCAGCCATGAAGCCGATGTATGCAAACCCGGCATTGCTCACCAGCACAGGTGGCAAGTATCGCGGTATGCCAAATCTTGGACTTACAGAAGCAGACATTGAAAAACTTGTCGCCTATCTGTTGACGCTGAAGTAATTAGGGAGAATCATGGCAATCATTGAGCGTTCAATAACCAGCACTGAGGTTTTCTCATCTGCCACGCCAAGCACTTCGCTTGGTGCTCTGAAGCGACCTGTCTCAACAACAGGCTGGAAATCATGGCTGTTCACCGTGGACCACAAGAAGCTCGGCATTATGTATTCAGCTGCAGCACTGTTCTTTTTCATCGTTGGTGGACTCGAAGCGGTTCTGATTCGTTTGCAACTTGCTGCACCAAACGGAAAAGTATTGAACGCAGATTTGTATAACCAGATGTTCACCATGCATGCAACAACCATGGTGTTCTTGTTCGTTATGCCAATGGCTGCGGGACTTGCAAACTATTTCATTCCGTTGCAAATCGGAGCACGTGACGTTGCGTTCCCGCGCATGAATGCGTTTAGTTTTTGGGCGTTTTTGTTTGGCGGAATCTTCCTTAACTTGGCATGGTTCCTTGGTGGTGCTGCAGATGGTGGTTGGTTTATGTATGCGCCGAACTCTGGACCAATCTTCTCACCAAGTCACGGCATTGATTTTTGGACCCTCGGACTTCAAATCACGGGAATTGCGTCACTTGTTGGTGCGGTGAACCTCATTACCACCGTGCTCAATATGCGAGCTCCCGGCATGAGTCTCATGCGCATGCCGATTTTCACGTGGATGCAGTTAGTAGTGCAGTTCCTCTTGTTGTTTGCAGTTCCGGTAATTACCGTTGCGTTGTTCCTGTTGTCATTCCAACGAAACTTTGGCGCGACGTTCTTTGATGTTGCGGCTGGTGCCGACCCATTGCTGTGGCAGCACCTCTTCTGGATTTTCGGACATCCTGAGGTGTACATCTTGATCTTGCCGAGCTTCGGTGTTATTTCCGAAGTTTTGCCAGTGTTCTCGCGCAAGCCCCTGTTTGGTTATCCGTTTGTGGTGTTTTCTGGTGCGGCTATTGGTTTCGTGGGTTGGGGCGTGTGGGCTCACCACATGTTTGCATCAGGACTCGGACCAGTGTCTGTTGCAGTGTTCTCCATTTCGACGATGGCGATTGCAGTACCAACAGGTGTGAAGATTGTTAACTGGACGATGACGATTTGGGGTGGAAAACTCCAGTTCACCGTTGCCATGAAATTCGCGGTGGGACTCATCGTGTTGTTTACTATCGGTGGCCTTTCGGGTGTAACGCACTCCATTGCTCCATCCGACACACAGCAAACCGATACGTACTACATCGTTGCGCACTTCCACTATGTGTTGTTTGGTGGAGCGATCTTTGGTTTGTTCTCTGGCTTTTACTATTGGTGGCCAAAAGTGTTCGGCAAATTACTGAGTGAAAAGTTGGGCACTTGGAACTTCTGGATGATGGTGATTGGCATGAACATGACGTTCGGACCAATGCACATTCTCGGTCTGCAGGGTCAGCCGCGCC
>JALQWV010000176.1 GCA_023263465.1 Ilumatobacteraceae bacterium | reverse complement strand
TGCCGAGGGTGCAAAACACCACAGTGTGCTGATGGCCGATTTTCAGTCGGCAGGCAAGGGTCGTCTCGATCGCACGTGGGTAGCAGAGCCTGGTGCAAACCTATTGGTGTCGTTGTTGTTTCGCACAAACGAAACACGAGATCGTCCGTTGCATCAGTTCACACAAATGGTGGGTATGAGTGCAGCTCGCGCATGCAAGCAACTCACTGGCGTGTTTCCCGACATGAAGTGGCCAAACGATTTACTCATTGACAATAAAAAAGTGTCCGGAATTTTGGCGCAAGGTGCGCCGGGTTTTGTTGTTGTTGGCATTGGCGTGAACGTGAACTGGGCGCCACCAGATGCAGTTTCGTTGGCACAAGTTGCACCAAGCAGCACAACGACACCTGTTGCGTTGTTAAGCAATATGTTGCGAGTGATTGACGAACTTGAAGTGCTTTCTCCAGAGCAATTGCATGAGCAGTATTCAGCATCACTTGCAACGATTGGTCAATCTGTGCGAGTCGAGATGGCAACTGGTGAATGTATTGAAGGACGCGCTATTGAAGTGCAGTCAGACGGACGGTTGGTCGTGCTCGACGACTGTGCGATTTCGCACCACATCGACACGGGAGATGTGGTTCATTTGCGTGCGCAATAACGACTAGCGTTTCGTGCAGTGAGCGACACAACTTTCCACCCGCGCGCAAAGAAAACGTGGCTTCATTCGCTCGCGACTTCGGCACTTGTTGCCCTCGTGGTGTCTTTGTTCGGTGCAGTGGGCGTAGTGCGGGCGGTGAACGCAGACCTCGACACGGTGAAGCGTGAGGAAATTGCAACGACCGCATTGTCTCCACCAGATGCAGAGTTTGAAAACTATTTGTTCGTCGGTTCAGACTCACGTGTTGGTGCAGACCCAGGCGATGCTGACTACGGCAATGTTGGTGATGCGGGAGACATCGGTGGACAACGAAGCGACACATTGATGGTGTTGCATTACGTGAAACGCACGGGAACGGTTTCGCTCATGTCGATTCCGCGCGACCTTTGGGTTGCCATTGGCAATGGTGAAAATGAACAACGCATCAATACCGCGTATCAAGAAGGCACTGACGTACTAGTGCGCACCGTGCAACGTGCGCTCAACATTCCCATCCATCACTATGTCGAAATTGACTTCCAGGGTTTCAAACGAATTGTTGAAGCTGTCGGTGGCGTAAACGTATGTGTTGAATACCCATCACGCGACAAACACACGGGTTTGTTCATGAAAGCAGGTTGCACAACACTCGATGGTGTTGAGGGGCTTGCTTATGCGCGCAGTCGGTACTTCGAACAAAAAGTAGACGGTGAATGGGAGCTTGACGGAACATCGGACATTGGTCGTTCGGCACGTCAGCGTGGTTTTGTCCAAGCACTTGCCAAAAGCGCAGTGCATGGGGTTTCCGGTAATCCGTTCAAAGCAGGGGATGTATTGAAGGGCGGATTGTCGGCTGTTGTTGTGGACGCAAATTTGAATCTCATTGAGTTTGCAAAGAAGTTGCGTCCTGCTGCAGGTGGAAACATTGCATCGTTCCCACTCGACGTATACGGCGACATGGTGGGAAGTAATTCGGTATTGAAATTAGGAAAAGGTGCAGACGAATTAATTGCGTTCTTCAACGGAACTGGTCCGCGACCGCAACTGAACCCCTAAGGCGTCAGAATCAAGCGCTTCAGCAACCTTGTTGCCTTGCATGAAATCGCATCCCAACAACTTCAGGCGCTGCTTCTGATCTTCTGTCGTTACCCACTCGGCAACAACGCTCATGTTTAACGAGTGCGCAAGCTGAATGATGGAGCGAACGATTGGGTCGTCACCACCGTGTTGGCCAATATCGCGAACTAATGCGCCATCGAGCTTCAAGTAGTCGGCAGGGAAGTCTCGCAAGTAGGAAAGCGATGCGTAACCCGTTCCAAAGTCATCGAGTGCAAGTTTCACACCAAGTCGCTTCAACGCATTTAACGTGCGCATCACGGCAGGGTTGTCGCTCAGCATGGTCTTCTCGGTGATCTCAAGTGTGAGGTGCGCAGCGTCAACATTCGTTTCGCGCAATGTTCCCATGACGCGTTCAACGAATGCTGCTTCACTCAGCTGGCGGGTAGAGACGTTTACATGCACCATGAACGAACGCTCAACAATTCCTTCATCCATCCATGTACGCGCATCGCTGCATGCCTGGCGAATAACCCAATCGCCAATTGGTCCAATCGATCCAGATTCTTCAGCTAGTTCAAGGAACACCGGTGGAGTAAGTACGCCACGTTCCGGGTGGTTCCAACGCAATAGTGCTTCAACTCCTGCCATGCGGCCGGTATGTGTAGAAACCACTGGCTGGTACACCACAAACAATTCGCGCTTGGCTAATGCGCGCTCAAGTTCGGCTGACAGAACCACACGATCTTTCGCGTTCTTGCGCATTTCATCGGAATACATTTCGCATCGACCACGACCGCGTTGTTTTGCGCGATACATGGCGGTGTCGGCATTGCGCAACAGCGTTACAGCCGCATCGGCTGGTGCTTCTTCGGCAAGCAGCGCTGGTGTCGCCATGGCAATGCCAATGCTTCCGCTGGTAAAGATCTCAACCCCTTGCAAAATGACTTGGCCGGTTATGCCTTGACGTACACGCTCTGCAACATCCATTGCAATATGTTCGTCGCCTAGGCCGTCACACAGCACCACAAATTCATCGCCACCTATGCGGGCAACCAAGTCGCTTGGACGAGTGGCGCTTACTAAGCGCTTGGCAATCGAATTCAACAGTTGGTCACCAACGTTGTGTCCAATGTTGTCGTTTACGTCTTTCAACTTGTCTAAGTCCACAAACATGACCGATACACCGCGTTTAGTTGTCACGCTGCGCTCGAGTGCCTCAGACAGTTTGCGCAAGAACAGCACGCGGTTTGGCAGGCCAGTAAGTGCATCGTGTGTCGCCTGATAGTTCAATTCGTCTTGCATTTGCTTGGCTTCAGTGATGTCGCGTGCAATGACGGAATAGTGCTGAATGGTTCCGTCTGCTTCGCGCACAATCTGCAGCACCAGTGTCATGGTGCGCAAAATGCCATCCGGGCTTCGGAAGCCAAGTTCGCCTTCCCATTTGTTATTTGCAGGCGAGTTGATTACTTCGCGCGGCACCTGATCGCGAATGGCCTGAATGAACATGTGTGTTGCAGCATCATGTGACGGCGACTGCTCGCTCACGCCAATAAGGTTCCGTGCTCCATCGTTGCTAAACAACAAGTTTCCGCGAGGGTCAAACACAATCACGGCATCAGCGCTGCTGTCGAGCAAACCGATTAGCTGGTTGCTCAGCACTCTGCGATTAACGGCTTCAGTTACATCGTGCGCGGTGCCTACAAACCCAGTGATTTCCTTATGTGTACCAAGAACCGGCTGTGTCGAAATGCTGAGCCAAAACACTTCGCCGTCCGGTTTCCACAATTTGAACTCACAGCTAAATGCAGAACCAGTTTCGCGCGAACGCTGCCATGCCTCTTCGGCGAGTGCGCGGTCAGAAGGTTGCGCGTTCACCCACGGTGCAACACCTGGAGTGAAACTTGCGCCACCGAGTGCGAGGGCGCGGAAGGCTTCGTTTGCCGTCGTCAACCGACCATCGATGTCGGTTGTAAATACCCCTATGGGGAGGGAGGCGGCTGATTGGTCAATGACACCATCTTGACAGGTTGCCCTTTACCAATATGGCTAATTCGCGTTATCGGGTAACCGTAAATGTGGTGGCCGCGATGCCCAGCGAGCCTGCTTCAAGCGAGGTCAGCATGGTTTCACTGTCCATCCCATCGGTCACTTCCAACTGCTGCGAAACGGCGTACACGGTGAGGATGTAGGTGTGCGGTTCGCCCACTTTAGGACATGGGGCTGCATAGCCAACTTTGTTTACGCGGTTCACAGACTGCACTGCGCCGGCGGGTACTACTCCCGCATCAACATGGTTGATTGCTGGGTCGATGTTGGCTGCCACCCAGTGCACGGCATTTCCAGCAGTTTGGTCAAGGATGGAAAGCCCCCATGTCACCGTGCCTTCAGGCAAACCAGCAATATCAAAGCTTGGTGACAATTTCGATCCTTCGCAGGTGAAGAGGGGATCGAGCTGTTCGCCGTCCACCCACGGGGCTGTCACGGTGAATTCCTGAACAGGAGCAACAGATTCGGCAATGGTGGTGGCAATCGCAATGGATTCAGTTTGATCAGCGGAGGGCTGCTGCATTTCGCGACCATCGCGCGAGCACGAAGCAAGGAGCAGAGAACTCAAGCCAAGAATTGCGGATACAAAAAATATCTTCTTCGAAAATCGTGTCACAACTGAAGGTTACGACATGCAGTACTAACCTGCATGACGTGTTGCGACCTAACGAACAACTGTGTGTACTAACGGTGCACGCACATCCAGATGACGAAGCGTCAAAAGGTGCGCCAACCATGGCGATGTATGGCGCACAAGGCGTGCGCACGGTGTTGGTGTGTTGCACAGGTGGCGAAGAAGGCGATGTTGCAAATCCGTCGTTGAAAGAACCAGGACAACCGTTTCATGGGTTGGAAGGCGACGCAGAAAAACAGTTGCTGGCACAGCTTCGCCCAGCTGAGTTAGAGCAAGCCGCAAAAATCATCGGTTTTCATCACGTTGAAATGCTTGGCTATCGCGATTCGGGAATGTTGGACAGCCCCGCGAATAAGCACCCTGATTGTTTTCACATGGCCGACATCGACGAAGCAGCGGGCAGGTTGGTGCGCATCATTCGTCGCGAGCGTCCGCATGTGTTGGTTACCTACAACGACGATCAGCGTGGGTATCCGCACCCAGACCACGTGAAGGTGCATGACATCAGTGTCATTGCGTTCGATCGTGCAGCCGACGACGAATGGTATCCAGATGCTGGTGAGCCGTGGCAACCATTAAAGATGTACTACTCGGCGTGGTCCCGCATGAGACTGACCGCAATTCACGAAGCGTTATTGCGCTTGCGCGGTTCTTCGCCGTTTGACGATTCGTGGTTTGAACGCCCCGACCTGGATAGCCGCATTACGACTCGCTTGCAGATTGGCGATTACTTGTATGCACGTTCTGGTGCATTGCGAGCGCATCGCACGCAAATTGATGAAAACGAACCATTTTGGTTTGGTCTCAGCGACGCCGAACTCGCCGATACGTATCCGTACGAAGACTGGGTATTGGCAAAATCGCTTGTGCCAACGCCGCCACTTGCGACGGGGCAATATGAAGACGATATGTTTCGCGG
>JALQWV010000157.1 GCA_023263465.1 Ilumatobacteraceae bacterium | reverse complement strand
AAGTAGATCTTCTGGTTTTACAATCGCGGGGATCAGGCCTTGTGCAGCATTGACGTGAAGTGTTTCGCAGGTTCCTAGAAGGAAAGCGCAGAGATACAGCATCCAAATATTGACCACGTCGGTGAGAATTGCAACACCGAGTAGGCCAACGATGACAAGTCGAATGAGGTCTGCACCGATCATGAGTTTTCGTCGATCCATTCGGTCGGCAAGTGCTCCGGTAAACAACGAGAACATCAACCATGGCAAACGCGATGCAATCGTTACGCCGGCAATAAGAACGGGGTCGCGTGTAAGGATTGCGGCAAGTAGTGGGAACGCAGTGAGGAACATTCCATCACCGGCGCTCGACACCATGACCGAGAGCCACACCGAACGAAAGTTTCTTCCGATTGACCTTCTTATTGCCATTGCTACGAAACGCTGATTCGGATGAAGTGAGCTCCGCGATGCTCAAAAGCTTCCGCGAGAACAATGGAAAATGCTTCGATAGTAGTGACATCAACAGCATTCCACCCGAATCCGCGGGCAATTGCAGTTGGATCGTGTGATGAAACGTCAACGCCCATTCGCGGCGCGTGAACGTCATCAAACGATTCACGAATTTGCGCGTAGCCACGGTTATCCCACAACACGACCACGATGTCGACACCCTCATCAATTGCTGCGGCCATTTCGGCAACGGTGAACAGCCAACCACCATCGCCAACAATTGCGAGCACGGGTTTGCTTGAATCAGCAATTGCTGCACCGATCGCCATTGGCAATGCGCAACCTAGAGTTCCAAAACCAAATGGTGCAAGCCACGAGCGCGGAGTTTCGCTGGCCATCACGGTGTGCGCAGCGTAGGCAAGTTGCGTGGAGTCCAAAGCAACAGTTGTTCCTTTGGGAATGATTTGCTCCATTGCATCTATCCAGGGCAAAAGGTCTTGACGAACTCCTGCACGTGCCGACAGACGCAGGTTTGTGGCGCGGGAAGACCCACTGTTTGCTAGCGAAACACCGAGCCTGATGAGTTCTTGATTTAGTGCTTGAAGTACGACAAGTGCGTCACCGTGTAGAGGAATCTCAGGCGTTGTCCGACGTTGCAGTTGTTCTGCGTCGATATCGATGCGGATGACTTTTCCTGAAAAGTCGAGTGCACGCCCACCGTTATAGAGGTCGGCATCGGAAAGTTCCGAACCTGCAACCAACACCACATCTGATTGCTCAATCTCGTCCTGAACTCGTGGGATAACGAGTGAAGCTCCTGCACACAGCGGGTGACCAGACGGAACCACACCCTTTGCATTTCCCGTAAGCACGATGGGGGAGTCGATTGCTGCAGCGATGCGCGCGAGCGGGTCGCCCGCTTCTCGTGCACCTCCGCCAGCAATGATCATGGGACGTTTTGCACCGACAAGCAATTGTGCTGCACGTTGAATATCCAATTCACTCGGCCGTGGAGGCTTCGGCGTAATGGTCACACGAGTAAAGGGCTCTACAAACTGCTCCAGCACATCGGTGGGAATTGCAATGTGCACTGGACGTGGACGACTTGAAGTGAACACATTCCATGCGCGCTCAATAAGGTGCGGTAACTGTGTTGGGTCGATAACGGTTTCGCTAAATGCGGTTACGGAACGTACGACTGCCGCTTGATCGTCAAGATCGTGCAGTGGACCATATTTTTTGCCAAGAGCACTGGTTGGCGTTGTGCTTGCAAGCACAAGCATTGGTCGCGAGTCGTGGTAGGCCTGAGCAATAGGTGTGATTGCATTGGTGAGCCCTGGCCCAGAGATAAGCGCGCACACGCCCGGCTTTCCGGTTGCGATTGACCAACCATCGGCCATGAACCCAGCACCTTGTTCATGCCGAGGTGCAACAACGCGAATACCAGAAGAGTGCAGGCCGCGAAAGAGTTCGATGTTGTGAACGCCTGGAATACCGAAAACAGTGGCTAGTTCATACTCGCGAGCGAGAAGATTGATGATTGCTTCGCCAACACGCAATTTTCCAGTCGAAACCACAAAGCAAATCTAGCCGAGAGCCTCAATCACGAAGTCGCGCAAGTAAGGACTGTTTCGCTGCTGGCCACTCGTGGTGGAGTATTGAATAGTAAGCAGAATCTCGGTAGCCATCGTTTGCTCCATCTACTGAATACATATTGTGACGAAGGATTCCTTCAAACTTCGCTCCAACTCGTTCAATGTTTGCTCGTGAGGCAGTATTTCGTGCATCGGTTTTAAAGAACAGTCTGTCTACATCAAGTTGTTCAAATGCGTACGACATCATGAGCAATTTTGCTTCGGTGTTCACGAACGTCCGTTGTGCTGATGCCGCTAACCACGTTGAGCCAATTTCAATTGCATTCGGCCGCACCGAGTCGGATGGTTTGCCATCTGGTGACGTCCAGTATTCTGCAGACATAAATCGTGTTGTGCCAACAACGGTTTCGGTGTCGGTTCGAACAGTGGCAAAGGGCAGCGCTGTACCCGATGCGTGTGCACTCATTGCGCTTTCGATGTAGCGCGCAACGTCAGCCTCGTTTGGTAAAGGCACCCATGTGTAGCGAAAAGTTTCGCGCGATTCTGCTGCGGCTTGCCGTAAACCCTC
>JALQWV010000109.1 GCA_023263465.1 Ilumatobacteraceae bacterium | reverse complement strand
TGAATTGTCGCTCCACGCGCATTATTAAGGCGCGAGATCTCACTTGATGGAAGAAATCGACTCCACTTTTTCTCAAGTTCGGCAATGCGATGCCGAGCAATTTCAACCAGTCGCGAATCGCCGCATACGGAAACGTCTGCAGTGTTTCCCATCGCTGGAAATTTGATTTGTGTAATGACTGACACGCGATGAATTACTTTGAACCGCTAGTCGCAGGAGGAGTCCAAGCAACTTGTGGCGCTACCGGAATAGGCACGTTAATTACTTGAGGGACTGCTGGCGCCGTGATAGTAGGAGAACTTTGAGCGGTAGCAGAAGGTGCAAGTGGAGTTTGTGCAGGTGTTGCTGAGCCCGGCACAGTTGGCGCAACTACCTGAGCGGAAACTTGTTGCGATGCGGTATCAACAGCAGCCAACTGAGGGTCGAGCAATGGGGTTTGTTGTGCTGCCTGAGCAGAAACAGTTAATGCCGAACTAATTCCCAAGGTGCCCATCACGGCAAGACCCGTGCTCAAAATTCGGGCAGAGCGCGCCGGGTGTTTGTCTCGTCGAGGTCGCACATTAGTCATCGTCGTGCTCGCCTTCTTCATGATCTTCGTCATGGTCTTCATCGTGTTCTTCGTCATGTGAATGTGGGCGAGTTGGCGCTCCGCTCATTTGAGGTTCATTCATTACCGAAGTAACAACACGGTCTCCAATAATGTCTGCATGAAACTTAAGGACTGACGATCCTTTGGTGAATCGAATTTCAATGCGTGAATTGCTTTCATTTAGGGCCGTATACGTATAACCGGAAACTGGTGTGACACTGACAACAGAAAGTGATTCACCTTCGCGAGAAAGTGTCACTACCGCCACTCCATCAATGTTGTAGCTCGTTTGTACACCAGTTGCGCTTGCCACTGTCACAGGGGGTGCGACAGTGTTAATAGACTGGCCAGAGACTGGTGTGGCTTCTGCTGTGGCTTCCGCTGTGGCCAGATCGGTGATGGTGGCTTCAAGAGCCTGGCTGGCAGTTGGGGTCTGGTCAGCTGAATCAAGCACTGAAGTGTTAACAGCAAAGGCGACGCTTCCTGCAGCAAGTACTCCGACAACAGAAAGAGTTGTGGCGAGTGATGTTTTCATGCCTTTGACCTTACGAACCCTGTTGTAAGGGGACGTCCAAGGAATATCCAAGATTCATCCAAATTTTTGGGAATGACGGCATTTTCCTGAATTTAGGCGACAATGGAAGTATGAAGGTTTTGCTCGTAGAAGATGATGCGGCGATTGCGTCGTCATTGCGAATTGGGCTGGAAGCTTCAGGATTTACGGTTCAACATGTAACAACTGGCGAACAAGCCGTTGGCACACACGATTGCGACATCGTGTTGCTCGACATCGGTTTGCCGGATTTTGATGGATTTGAAGTCTGTCGACGAATTAGGGCAAAAAGTGATGTGCCAATCATCATGTTGACAGCAAGAAATGAGGAAATAGATCGAATTTTTGGGCTGGAAATTGGCGCCGATGATTATGTGACTAAACCATTTGGTTTACGGGAACTAATCGCTCGAATTCGAGCAGTAACAAGGCGACGAACAGTATCGCAGTCTGAGGAAAATCACCAACATCATCGGTAGCAAAATGAGATTGCAAAATTATCATTTTTTTTGTTTGTGACGCGATTTGT
>JALQWV010000107.1 GCA_023263465.1 Ilumatobacteraceae bacterium | reverse complement strand
GTTTACAGGTTTCACCTTGAGCCAAGCCGGTATGTGTGTGCACCACTACAAACACCGCGGAAAAAGTTGGAAAGTGCACATGGGAATCAACGGTGTTGGTTCAGTCACCACGTTCTTTGTTGCTGGAATTGTGGTCACCGTCAAGTTCACCGATGGCGCTTGGATTCCAGCCTTGCTCATTCCGACGATGATGCTTGGATTCAAAGGTGTGCACCGCCACTACACGCGCGTGCGCAGCTTTCTCGCCCCCACAGAGGGTTACAAAGCTCCGTTCAAAACCCACACAGTTGTGGTGCTCGTTGGCTCAGTGAACAAAGGTGTGCTGCAAGCTGTTCGTTATGCCCAAAGTTTGCGCCCAGACAAGCTCGTTGCACTTTCGGTTATTGAACATTCAGACGACCGTGCACGCCTGCAGGAACAGTGGGACAAATTCGGTTTGTCAATAGATCTGGACACTGTTGTTTCAGAGTACCGCGACCTCACTGAGCCGATCCTCAAACGCATTAATGAAATCGACAATATGTACAACGACGACTTGATCACCGTGATTATTCCTGAATTCGTTACCAGTATTCGTTCGCAATGGCTGCACAACCAATCTGCACTCGCCATCAAGGCGCGACTCTTGTTCCGTCCAAACACGGTGGTCACTTCCGTACCAATCGTTATTCCCTAATCGGAGCACAACCTCCCCAGAAGGGCGAAAGCGTCATAAGGTAAAGGCATGAAGATCGTCATCTCAGGAGCAAGTGGTTTAATCGGCACGCAACTTGTTGCCAAACTTTCAGAAAGTGGGCATGAAGTAATTCGTCTCGTTCGCAGGTCGCCGAAAGCAGGTGAAATTCAGTGGAACCCCAAATCTGGAACGCTCGACCCAGCAGCACTTGAGGGCGCCGATGCTGTGATTCACTTGTCTGGCGCTGGCATTGGAGACAAGCGCTGGACATCTGCATATCGCAAGGAAATCCTCAATAGTCGCACCATCACCACTGCGCTTCTTGCAAAGACCATTGCTTCTCTCTCGCGCAAGCCTTCGGTGTTTCTTTCCGGTTCTGCTATCGGAATTTACGGAGCGCGTAATGATGAGCAACTCACCGAAGTAAGCACGTACGGAACGGGTTTCCTAGCCGAAGTTTGCGAACAGTGGGAAGCTGCCGCAAAACCAGCCGTTGATGCGGGAGTTCGCACGGTGTATCTGCGCACCGGAATTGTTCTCTCTCCAAAAGGCGGAGCATTAAAGAAGCTTCTTCCACTCTTCAAACTGGGTGTCGGTGGAAAGTTTGGCAGTGGCAAACAATGGCAAAGCTGGATTTCCATGGATGATGAAATTGGAGCCATTGAATTCCTCCTTACCGCAAACGTCAGTGGAGCGGTCAATCTCACTGCACCAAATCCGGTAACAAACGCAGAATTCACGAAAGTGCTTGCATCGGTTCTGAAGCGTCCAGCCATTGTGCCAGTACCCACGTTTGCTCCGAAGATCGTGCTTGGCGGCGAGCTTGCAGATGCGCTGCTGTTCACTGGTCAGCGAGTGATTCCAGCAGCGCTGAATGCGAGCGGGTATTCGTTTAAGCACACCACGCTAGAAAGTGCGCTGCGCTCACTACTCTCTAAGTAATGTCGATTCCATCACCATGTGACGTAGTCATCGTCGGCGCTGGCCTTGCAGGACTCTCAGCAGCGCGCGAAATTCAGCGTCACGGGCATTCTGTAATCGTGTTGGAATCCAGTGATGCAGTTGGTGGAAGAGTTCGCACTGACAACGTGGACGGTTTTCAACTAGACCGCGGTTTCCAAGTGATACTCACCGCTTACCCAGAACTGCAGTCGCACGTTGACATGCGCGCTCTCGACCTTCGACCTTTTGATCCCGGTGCCTTGGTATGGCGAAATGGCAAAGGACATGCAGTTTCTGACCCATTTCGCAAACCTCAAACTCTTGCAGCAACTGCCCTTGCTCCAATAGGCGGTGTGTTCGACAAGGCGCGAATTGTGGTGCTGCGGGCACGGGTGATGCGCCGCAAACCTGCTGCACTCCTTGGCGGACAAGATGTTTCAACAGATGTGGCACTTCGAGCATTTGGTTTCTCAACCAAAATCATCAATCGATTTTTCAGGCCACTCTTTGGCGGGATTCAGCTTGATCCGCATCTCGCGACGTCACGACGCATGTTTGATGTTATTTTTCGATCACTGAGTGAAGGTCAAAGCGCGATTCCATCGCGCGGCATGCATGCTCTCCCATTGCAAATTGCTAGCAGGCTTTCCGAGGGGACTGTGCGCCTCAACACTCGTGTGACCTCTATTGACGGCACGAAGGTCACACTTGCATCTGGCGAAAGCATTTCAGCACGCGCGGTCGTCGTCGCCACTGACGGACCAACTGCATCCTCGCTACTTGGAATTCCAGTAGTTGAATCACGAAAAGTTGGGTGCGTCTACTTTTCAGCGGACACTCCCCCAACAAAGGAAAAGTATGTAGTGCTCGACGGCACCGGAAACGGACCAGTTCTCAATGTTGCAGTAATCAGCAATATTGCGCCGTCATATGCACCAGCAGATAAGCACCTCATTGCTGCCGCGCTTCCTGGAGTGACCGATGGCGACTTAGAAGCATTGAGCCGCGAGCAACTTCGTTCATGGTGGGGGCCACAAGTTGATAACTGGAAGCATTTGCGCACCTACGTCATCAACCACGGCGGGCCAGTTCAGAAACCACCGTTTTCACCAAAGAAACGCGTGAATCTTGGCAACGGATTATTTGTATGTGGTGACCACCGAGATACAGGCTCAATCCAAGGTGCGATGTTTTCCGGGCGGCGCTGTGGTGAAGCCGTTGTTCGATCTCTCGCCTAGCCTGAAGGCATGGCTCACGACGCGAAAAACAAAATCGTTTCTGTTGAACGCTTTATTCCAGCAGCTCCAGGATTGATCTTTGAATTGCTTGCCGACCCGCGCCAACACTGCAAGTTTGATGGTTCTGGAAGCGTGCAGGGAGCACGAGTGTCGGCTCCGTCTCGATTATCACTTGGTGCTGAATTTTCCATGGACATGAAAATTGCTGTGCCCTACAAAATGACCAACACCGTTGTGGAATTTGAAGAAAACCAGCAGATCGGTTGGAGGCATTTCGGTGGTCATATCTGGCGTTACCTCCTTGAACCCGTTGACGGCGGAACAAAACTTACGGAACAGTTTGATTACAAGCACAATAAGTCGCCATTGATGCTGAAAATTATGCGGGCAATTTCAAACAACGAAAAGGCCATGATTAAGACTCTTGAAAACATTGAGAAGCACTTCTCTTCTTAACTATGACCATTTCACTTCCCCGGGGATTTCGCGCTCACGTTACAAATGTTGGTATCAAAGATGCCACGGACGATTTCACACTCGTCGTAGCCGATTCTGTGTGTTCTGCGGCAGGCATGTTTACACAGAGTCGTTTTGCCGGCCCCAGCGTTGTGGTGAGCCGCGAGCATATTGCCAACCACAAAGCCAAGGCAGTGGTGGTCATTTCGAAAAACGCCAACGTCGCTACGGGCGAAGTGGGAATGAGCAATGCGCGTGAAGTAGTCGCAGGTGTTTCTTCAGCATTGGGCTGTAATTCACACGACGTACTGATTGCCTCTACTGGCGTTATTGGACGTCAATACCCGATGGACAAAGTTCGCGCCGGACTTGCTGCGCTTCCAGCGCATCCACAAGGAACATCAGCTGACGATGTCGCCCGCGGCATCATGACCACAGACACGGTTAGCAAAGTTGCTGAATGCGTTGTGGCCGGATCATCCGCACGCGTGGTTGGTGTTGCGAAGGGTGTTGGAATGATCGAGCCAAACATGGCAACGCTTATCACCATGATGTTTACCGATGCCGATATTGCGCCGAGTGAATTAAATAGCGTTTTCCAGCGGGTCATTTCACAAACGTTTAATTGTGTTTCGGTAGACACCGACACCTCAACGAGCGACACGGCCATTGTGCTTGCAAGTGGCGCAGCAGGAACTGTTGATATCTCAGCATTTGAATCTGCGCTCTACGAAGTTGCACTGTCACTCACCAAGCAAGTGGCCCGCGACGGCGAAGGTGCGGAAAAACTTATAGAAGTCCACGTTGACAATGCTCGTGACTACGAACAAGCAAAAACCATTGCTAAGGCCATCGTCAACTCGCCACTCGTAAAAACGGCAGTCCATGGTGCCGACCCAAATTGGGGCCGCGTAGCAATGGCCATTGGCAAGTGCAGTCACTACACCGATGTGAATCAAGAACAGGTGATCATTCGCTTTGGCGACCAAGAGGTGTACCCAACACAAGTAAATGAGCAAGGCCTCAAGGAACTGAGCGCATACATGAAAGGCGCTGATGTTCGCATCCACGTGAGTGTGAACACCGGGTCCTCTGAAGCAACGGTGTGGGGCTGTGACCTCACCGATGGCTACGTACGAATTAACGCCGACTACACCACCTGATTATTTCGTAAATGGCTCAAGCCACGCGAGCAACGCCTCGCGATAATGCAACAGTGATTTGTATTTTGCTACATCATCGGGCAGCCGCTTCACCAATGAGAACAACGTTGTAGCAACATCTTTTCCTCGCGCAACATATTCCGCAATCGGTTGCTGATAGGTACGAATGGTGAACATCGAACCGCCGGTTTGGGGTAGTGCGCGAAGCGTTTGTCGCTCCATTCGAATCCATAACTGCGTTGGGTTTTGCACCAAGGGTTCGCGAGGCGCAACGGGTTGGAACAAGGCGCAATGATCCTCGATTGTCCAATTTGATCGAACCATCGGTTGGTCGACGCGCAACCTCGGCAGCGTTGTGTCAACAGCCTTCCCAACGTGTTCTGCGTATTGCGGAACAGGTGTATGCACTGCCATCATGCTGCTCCCGAGTTTCGATTGAATACTCCAACGACTTGGCGAACACACCACACCAGCCACAACCACTAGTTGCTGATTACCCCCTTCAACGCTCATTGGCTTCATCACCACGATGTCATCAGCAACAAGCAGTGAGGCTTCAATGAGAGCATTAATGCCCCGTTCACGTATTTGAACGCCACAGAACTCGGCGATGAGCGTTGCCGCCTCTTCTGCTGCGTCGTCTCCACCATCAAGCAAACCAACCACTTCATCGCGTCGATTAGCTAACAGTTTGCGCTTCATGGCAATCGTCGGAGCAGTTTCTTCATCGCTTGGCAACCATTGAGCGACTTCCAGCGGCTTCGTTCCCATGCGATGACGGAACTGATCCCCTACTTCAATGGGCAAAATCTCTTCGGGTATTGCAAGAGCGCGAAAAGGAGAAACGTCAGCACTGGGCAATTGATCACATGGTGTAAACGGGTGTTGATGCAGGACGTGGTTCATTGCCACGCTGCTCGCTACATCACTTAGGCGGCATACGAATGCCGCCGTCGACGCGAATCGTCTCGGCATTCATGTAACTGTTGGTAATGGTTTCAA
>JALQWV010000094.1 GCA_023263465.1 Ilumatobacteraceae bacterium | reverse complement strand
GGGACGTAGCTCAGTTGGCTAGAGCATCTGCTTTGCAAGCAGAGGGTCGTGGGTTCGAGTCCCATCGTCTCCACCAATACGCTTCAGGCTCCTCGGCATTACGCTTGTCCTACAACCGTAAGGAGACAGTCATGATCAATGCAGTAATTGTTGATGCAATTCGCAGCCCACTCGGACGCCGCAATGGCAAGTTGAAGAACTGGCACCCAGTAGATCTCGCTGCAGAGATCATGCAACAACTTGTTCAGCGCAACGATTTGGACCCTGCACTGATTGATGACGTGGTGATGGGTTGCGTGATGCAAGTTGGTGAGCAAAGCCTCAACGTTGCTCGCAATGCAGTACTTGCAGCGGGCTGGCCAGACACTGTTCCTGGCACCACTATCGACCGCCAGTGTGGTTCAAGTCAACAAGCCGCGCACTTTGCGGCACAGGGAGTTATTGCTGGAGCGTACGACATTGTTGTTGCAAACGGTGTTGAAGTGATGTCGCGAGTACCTATGGGAGCGTCTGTTGCAGATCGCAACTTTGGTTTCCCCTTTGGCCCACGCGTGCAAGCACGCTACGAAGCAGCAGGCGGTCTCGTGGGTCAAGGTATCTCGGCAGAAATGATCGCTGAAAAGTGGAATATCAGTCGCGATGAACTCGACGCATTTGGTGTTCGCTCACAGGAGTATGCCGCACGCGCAACACGCGAAGGTCGATTCCAAAACGAAATCATTCCTGTGCTTGACGCAGAAGGCAACATGATGAATCAAGACGAAGGTCTTCGTGACACCACCATGGAATCACTTGCAAAACTCAAGCCTTCATTCCGTCCTGTAGAGGAAGGCGGCCGCGTTACTGCTGGTAACTCGTCACAAATCACGGATGGTTCTGCTGCGCTACTCATTATGAGCGAAGAAAAAGCAAAGCAGCTCGGTCTGAAACCACGCGCTCGCTTTGTGCAATTCGCAATGGCGGCCGAAGATCCGCGTTATATGTTGACCGCACCAATTCCAGCAACAAAGAAAGTTCTGGAGCGTGCAGGTCTCACTATGGACGACATTGACCTCGTTGAAATCAATGAAGCATTTGCGTCAGTTGTCTTGGCTTGGGAAAAGGAATTGCACCCAGACATGAGCAAGGTAAACGTGAACGGTGGAGCAATTGCACTCGGTCACCCATTAGGCGCATCTGGTGCACGTCTGATGACCACATTGTTGAACGAACTTGAGCGCACCGGTGGTCGTTACGGTTTGCAAACGATGTGTGAAGGTGGCGGCATGGCTAATGCCACCATCATCGAACGCCTCTAAACGGGACTGCGAAGATGTTCGGGACCATTATCTGGTTCCTTATCGGTGTGTTTATGCTGGTGATTATTTGGCGCACCGGTATTGGCATGTTGCGCAGTATGACTTCGCCGCTGCCACCTCCACCTCCCGCAGGAGAAATGCGCAGAATCAATGTGCGTTATCGCTGTGGAGTATGTGGTGTGGAGTTACGCATGGTCATGGCACCAGACCAAGACCCGCCTCCTCCTCGACACTGCCTAGAGGACATGGACTTCGTTGCCCCGATTGATTAAGGGCTAGTGATATTTGGTGGCAGTAAACAGTCCACCAAGCACACAAGTCAGTCCACCGAAGAGATACCAGTTGCTGCGACCACCTGGCACCAAACCTAGGTAGTAAAACAAGATCACGAGTGCGCCAACACCAAGCAACACGAACATCACTACGGGTACCCACGGAGGACTGACGCGCACATCGCGGGAAATCGGTGGTGTGTAACGCGAGGATGCTTCAGCGATGTTGTTTCCGTGCATCGATTTCGGGTCAGCGTGATCGAGACGATGGGTTTCGTGTAAGCGATGATTGGGTTGCGTTCCCTTTGGAGTGGTGCGTCCGCCGGTACGTCGTTTGTTTGGCGCCATGGGACTTTCAGTGTAGAGCAAAAACAAGGTTTGACCAGAGACATTGTTCTGGCAGGCTTACTGCGTGACGCGCATACTGGTAATCGACAATTTTGACAGCTTTGTGTACAACCTTGTGCAGTACGTGGGTGAACTTGGCGCAGAACCAATTGTCATTCGCAACAATGAAATGTCGGTGCACGATGCTGTTGCGTTGCAGCCAGACGGCGTGTTGTTGTCGCCTGGCCCAGGCCGCCCAGAGGATGCAGGAATGTTGTGCGATGCCATTCGCGAGTTTGCAGGACGAGTGCCAGTGTTTGGTGTCTGTCTTGGGCATCAAGCAATTGGCCAGGTGTATGGCGGACATGTGGTGCGCGCGCCGGAGTTACTGCACGGAAAAACTTCCCCAATTCATCACCTCAACGAGGGAGTGTTTGTAGGTTTACCAAACCCCATGCCTGCAACTAGGTATCACTCGTTGATTATTGAACGCGAAACACTTCCCGAAACATTGAAGGTAACGGCACAAACGGAATCCGGATTGATCATGGGTGTGCGTCACCGCGAACTCGACATTGAAGGAGTGCAGTTTCATCCTGAAAGTATTCTCACCACTTCGGGTCATGACATGATTGGCAACTTTGTGCAGCGTGTTGCCGCATTCGCTCATTAATTCGATAACGCGCGTCCCACGATCAACATCACCTTTGAACCAGGGTTGACCTGGGTGTTTGGTTGCAAACTTTGCGAGATAACCAAACCATCATTTTCGTCGCCCGCTGGAACATTTTGATAGCGAACTTCCCACACCAAACCAGCAGCATTGAGTAATGATTTGGCGTCAGCCTCAGATTGACCAGCGACATCAGGAACTGTTGATTGATTGCCACCACCAGAAACCACGAGCGTTACATTGCTGCCAGAAGCAATGGTGGTTCCAATTGCAGGGTCAGTGCGAATGACACGGCCTTTAGCGACGGTGGAGCTGGCTTCTTCTGCGAGCGTTACATTCAGCAAAAACGGTGCACCGACGAGCACCTGCTGTGCTGCCTCTGCTGTTTGGCCTTCAACGTTGGGAATGGCAACCTCTGGTCCACCTTTAGAAACCACGACACGAATTGCCGCACCTGCAGGCAGCATCACCGTTGCTGCAGGGTCTTGGGAAATGATTTGTCCGGCAGGTGTTGTGGGATCAACACGTTCTTCGATGATTTCAATGGTTAAGCCGACGGCAGTTGCCTGGCTAACGGCTGCTTCGTATAACAGCCCTTGAATTGGTGGCACCAGAATGGTTCCTGCGCGTGGCGTATAGGTGAGTGTGATTGAGTCGCCAGCCTTAAATGTTTCTCCTGCGGCCGGACTCTGGTCGTAGACCACACCTGGAGGAACACCGTCCTTGGGAATCTCGTTTTGCACCACATTGAGGCCAAGTGCAGTGAGTTGCTCTTTTGCTGCATCAATGGACATGTTCACCACCGCTGGAAGTGTGGCACCGGTGCCTCCTCCAATAGAGCGAACTGCAAACACCACAATGGCAAGTAGTGCAATGACCAACATAACGCCACCAAATACCGTGGCCGCTGGCTTTTTCGGGTCAAGGGCTTCACGACTGTCTTCAAGCGGAGGTAACACCACTACTGGAATCTCTTCAGTATCCGACAAACTCGGTGTGCTTGCAGAACCACGAGCATCAATAAGCGCAAGCGTTTCTTCACCGTTCAGAATGCGACGCACATCTTCACGCACAAGCACTGCACTTTCATAACGACGCTGTTCGTTTTTCGCCATGCATTTGGCAACAACCGATTCATACCCGCGTGGTAAATCAGCAACCACCTCTCGCAGTGGCTGCGGGAAGTTGTGAACATGTTGATACGCAACGGCAACTGCAGACTCTCCAGTAAATGGTGGTCGTCCGGCAACCAGTTCGTACATCATGACGCCAAGCGAATAAATGTCGCTGCGCGGGTCGGGCTGTGCGCCTTGTGCTTGTTCAGGAGACAAATACGTTGCGGTTCCCATAACCGAACCAATTTCTGTCAGAGCCTCATCAATGTTGGATCCAAGTGCGCGTGCAATGCCGAAGTCGGCCACCTTTACCTGACCGCCAAGGCCTATCAAAATGTTTCCAGGTTTAATATCGCGGTGAATGACGCCATTCTCATGAGCAAAGCTGAGCGCTGCCGCTACTTCCGAAATCACGTCACATGCGTGTGTAGGTGTTAGCGGTCCGCGCTCCTTAAGCAGTGTTGCAAGCGTTTTGCCTTCCACATATTCCATGGCGATGAAATATGTGGCGTTTACTTTTCCCCAGTCATACACAGCGACAATATTTGGATGAGTGAGTGCGGCAGCCGATTGTGCTTCGCGACGGAAACGTTCCACAAAATTAGGGTCAATTGCGTATTCGGGAAACAACACTTTTAATGCAACCGGGCGATCAAGCAAAATGTCGCGAGCAAGAAACACTTCGGCCATGCCACCACGTCCAATGCTTCGCTCTACGCGGTATCGGTCGTTGACCAAAGGAATGTTTTCGCTAGTCATTGAGAGCCGATATCTCTTTCAAGGCTTCTACGTGGCGTTGAGCGTCAATGAACGAGGAAAAACGAAGATGCTCACTGACTCGCTGCCGATGAACAGTCGAGAGATCACTGCGCTGAAGGTCGGTGCACAGTTCGCGAGTAGGGGCAAACCACAACACGTGGTTGCTTGCACCTCGATCAATGCACACTGATGAGTTCTGCGAGGCATTCTCAAAGGTCAGAAAGTAACCCGATCGAGCATTACGTCCTATGGCTACCAATGAAAGAACTATTGCCAGAGCTATGCCAACACCAATGATGCCCTGCTTCGTCCGCTTTTTGGGAGTTTCAACAATTGGCTCACTCTCGATTGGTGGTGCTGAGTTGCCAACCGCATCAACCACTACCACCGTGATGTTGTCTCGGCCGCCGTTACGTTTTGCAAGTGCAACAAGTGCATCAGCAATGATTTGTGGCTCACGATGTTGTGTGGCAAGTTCTGCAATGTCAGATGTTGGTACTTCGTCAACGAGTCCATCGCTGCACAAGATGAATCGATCACCAGCAAACAGTGGCACAAGCCAGGAGTCAACGGCAACTCGATCATCAATTCCAAGTGCACGAGTCACAATATTTCGGCGTGGATGTATTCGTGCTTCTTCTTCGGTAATCAGACCTTCCGTCACCAGTTCTTGAACATAAGAATGGTCAACACTGAGTTGACGAAACTTGCCAGAGCGAGCCAGATAAATTCGGGAGTCGCCAACGTTTGCTAAAGCAACCTGTTGAGGTTCTGAGGTTTCCCCTTGCGGTTGCACTAGGGCCAGTGCGCAAATGGTGGTGCCCATGCCGCGGCGCTCGGTGCTTTCTGCCGCCGATTCGTGAATGGTGCGATTAATCGAGGTAATGGCATCTACGAACCACTCTGGGGTGAGTATTTGTCCAACGGCGCGTTCAAGCAGTAGCGAGGTGGCCAGCGCAGACGCAACTTCGCCGGCATTGTGGCCACCCATTCCGTCGGCAACAGCAAAGAGATGGTCGGACGCCACGTAGGCATCTTCGTTTTGCGGGCGAACATTTCCCGTGTCGGTTGCAACACCGTGTTTTAGCAACATCATGCAAGAACGCCGGTAGTTGGGTGAAGAGTCACTCGAAGCGAATGCTCACTGCACCAAAGGCAATGACATCACCAACTGTAAGTGGGGTGGGTTCAACGATCACTGTTCCATTCACACGAGTGCCGTTTGTGCTTCCACGATCATCAATTTGCCATATCCCCTGAACAATTCGAAATTCAGCATGAACGCGGCTGACATTGTGATCTGCAATCACAATGTCGCATGTGGTTTGGCGTCCAATTACGTACTTCTTTTCGGTCAATTCAAACCGCGTGCCATCTTCGAGCACCAAAGCATAAAGCTGACGCACTGAAGGCTCTGTCTCTTTTGGGTCATTGACCACTGATCGAATAGAAGACACTTTGGATGGTCGGATCACGCATTCATCTGGCCCGAGATTTTCGTCGTGTTCGAAGGTAATGACCGCTTCACCTGGAAGTGAATAACCTTCATATTTAGCGTGATGAGTAACCGCTTGGCGTAGTTCGTGAGCCAAGGGTTTCAGCGTTGGGCTGAGCAATTCAAGACTGCTTGGGCTTACGAGGACTTTGAAGGTTGAGGGAACCTTGCCGTTATTGCTAAGAGCGATGTCGTCCATGGTCGCAACAAGTTGGCGTCCAATAGTGATGGGTCGAATTCCGCGCCGACGGGCGATCGCAAACACGTCTTTATTCTAGGCGTTATTTCGTGCATACGCGTCAGAGCCGATAAACCGGCCCCAGCGACTGTTCAACATTGCATAATCACGTGTGTCCTCGGTTGTACCAAGCGTTCGCGCTCCAAAATGGTAAACACGAGATCTTGGGGTCCATGCCGTTCGTAGTCCGTGTGCTGCAAGTTTCATGCAAAAATCGATATCAGCGTACGAGACGTGATAGTTCTCTGAAAATCCTCCGACAATATTGAAGTCGGATCGACGAAACGCCATGCATGCACCACTAATTGCAGTGACACTTCGCGCAACACTGTGCACACCCATCCAACCGTCAGCAAGCGATGACTTTCCTCGCGAAATATGAGTTGGCTTGGGCTTCATAGTGATACCGGCACTAGATATTCGGCCGTCCTCCAATAACAGCATCGGGCCTACGACGCCAATGTCGCTGAACTGTAGTTGCCCGATGATTTGGCTTAACCACTCAGGATTATCAACATGAGTGTCATCATCTATGACGACTACATACTCGCCGCGAGTGGAAATAATGCCAGCATTCCATTTACGAGCAAGATTGAATTCCTGTCCATACTCGATAAACGAGATTCGTGAGTCCTGAGGAACTGAAAACGGATAGACCATCTGTCCGGTTTCGTTGACATCTCGAACAATGACAATTTCGAAATTGGAATAGTTCGTGATTTTCAAGATGGCTGAAACGATATTTTCAACCAAACACATTTCAACACCCCAAACCTTGGAGGAGTGACCGCGCGTTGGAATGACAATGCTGACAAGAGGAGATATGTTCTTGCTTGAAGAGGATGCAGTGAATTGGTGTGCATAGCTTCCTGGACTGAGTTTTGTAATGTCTGCAGAAATCTGCTTGCGCTGAAAATGCATCTGTACGGCCCTCTGACCGGCGTCGTAGGCGTAAGGTTTCGCATGCACATCGCCGGCTGTTGACCCTGGAACTACGCGCCAGTGATATAGAACTTGTGGAACATGGGCTACTTTTCGCGCCTTTTCGGTTGCTCTCAAAATAAGGTCATAGTCCTGAGCGCCGTCATACCCACTATGAAAACCACCGATTTCGTCTAGTAACGAATTTCGGAATACCGAAAAATGTGTGCAATAGTTCTGACTGCGTAGTCGAACAGGATCAAATTTTGGTTTGCGAAAGACATCGTAATGACGTCCTTTCGGATCAATCTTGTCTTCGTCAGTGTAGAGATAATCGATGGCGTCGTCAGATGCAAGTTCTTTTGCAATTATTTTGAGCGCCCGTTTTGGGATCATGTCGTCGTGGTCAAGCAACGCAACAAATTCGCCCGTTGCCATATCTAAACCATCCTGTGAAGCGGCGACAATGCCACCATTTTCCTTTCTATGCATGACTCGGATACGTGAGTCTTTACTGGCCCAACGATCCAGAATTTTGCGAATCCGCGGGTCTGGTGAACAGTCATTGACCAGGCACCACTCCCAGTCAGAAAAGTTCTGCTTGATGACTGATTTAATGCACGCCTTGAGTGCTTTTGGCGGTGGATTGTAAACCGGCGTGACAATGCTGAATCGAGGCATTAATTCTTGCGCAGAAGTTTCTTCATCAAGTTGAGCGGCTTCAACACCAGCGAACCAACGCGCCAGGTAGGTGTTTTCATCATTGATTGGCGAGCCTCTTGCACGTCTGTGCGAAGTCTCGCCTTTAATTCACCAAGTTCAGCGCTCATTCCGAAGACAGCATCACGAGAAGCCAAAATTTCGCGCTCATATCTCGCGCTAATTGTCTGGAATTCCGCAAACTTGGTCTCTTTGCGCAGCATGCCAATTTCGGTGAGGAGTCGTTCGCGAGAAGCGCTACGCAAGTCGGCAAGCGAGTCAATTTCGCCATCAGCATCATGTGCGTGTGACATCAAGGAAATACTACACGCGCGCATATTTGTGCTCGTTGGTGTGGTGATTGAGCATTGGTAGGGTAAACCATCCATTCGGGCGAGTGGCGAAATGGCAGACGCGCTGGCTTCAGGTGCCAGTGTTCGCAAGGACGTGGGGGTTCAAGTCCCCCCTCGCCCACAACGGAGTATTGGTAAGGTTTTCATCGTCGTGCAAGCATTTTCAGAACTCCTCGATTCCCGCAGTTTGTTGTGGAATCTCACACTTCGAGAGTTGCGCTCCAAATATCGTCGCTCATTTCTTGGTTGGGCATGGTCACTGCTGAACCCATTGTCAAACATGCTGATCTACACGTTTGTTTTTGGCGTGGTGTTTGGCGCAACAGCACCGATTGGCGAGCCATCTGGCCTCAATGTGTATGCGCTGTATTTGCTCTGCGGAATTTTGCCGTGGGGATTTTTCTCGCAAGTCACCAACCTTGGAATGAACGCACTGCTGAGTAACGCATCGCTCGTTCGTAAAGTTGCATTTGCGCGTGAAACCTTGGTCATCTCTCAAGTCATTTTCTGTTTTGTTCAGTGGTCTATAGAAATGTCACTGCTGGCAGTAGCGCTCATCATTGCTGGAAGCCCAATTCTTCCGTGGCTACCAGTGGCTATTTTGCTCATGGTATGCCTTGCTATTTATGGAGCTGGTTTTGCGCTTGCGCTATCGGCAGCTGCTGTGTTTTTTAGAGACCTTCGATATTTGTGGACCATTCTGATTCAGGTGATGTTCTTTGCAACGCCAATTATTTACACACCTGATCGCCTTGATGGAAAACTTCCTGCGGCACTTGATTTCATTTTTACTTGGAACCCAATGGCAGTGTTTATCCTCACATTCCGCCACATGTTGTATGGAGGGTCGGCTCCAAACTGGGGCGAAATGCTCTATGTGGTGGTGGTGTCAATTGGTGTGTTTTTTGCAGGTTGGGCAATCTTCTCGCGCCTATCGCGCCGCGTTGCTGAAGAGTTGTAACAACAGTTATTGAATTGTCCATGTAGATGGAATGGATACCAATCCATCTTCAAATAAATGTTCTTGGTGCACGTCAAAACGGACCCAATTTTGACAGTGGTCATATTCGGTGGTGCCAGTTGAGTCGGTGCACGTTGCCGAAATGTAATACGTACCCTCGAGCAGGGGAACCTGGGCAAGTGATATGCGCATGGTTGACGGTTCTGCAAGTGCGCGAATTGGTGGTTGTGCGGTTTGCGAAGTGGTAGACCACACCGTTTCCCCACCAATTTTGGCAA
>JALQWV010000090.1 GCA_023263465.1 Ilumatobacteraceae bacterium | reverse complement strand
AAGGGCTACGCATCGACCCAGCGCATTCGGCTGGCGGTTTGCGACTCAACCAGTGGGTGTCCCTCGTGGTGTTTTCGGTGTCGGTGTGCATGTTGGCGTTGTCGCGCCGCACCAAATCGGATTTGCCCGCTTAGCCAATAGCATTACGGGTTGTGAGCACTCCGGCGTCAGGTTCAAACCCAGCACGAATCACCGCAGAAGTGGTGGCCAAAGTCGCCAAACTGGCGAGTCTGCATTTGAACGATGATGAATTGGCATTGATGACCAGTCAGTTATCGGGGATGCTTGAGCATTTCGCTGATATTGACAAACTCGATCTCGACAATGTTGCACCACTTGCTCAGCCACTGCCATTAAAAAATGTCTTCCGTGAAGATGTGATTGTTTCAGGGCTTGACCGCGACGAAGTATTGGCGGCTGCACCTGCTGCAGAAGACGGCCGCTTTCGTGTTCCGCCATCGCTTAGTCGGGGTGAATAGCCATGACGAAGCAGTTTGCCACCGTCGTTGACATCGCCAAAGATATTGCCTCGGGAAAAACTTCTGCTGTTGACGTGTTAGAGCAACACCTTTCGCGAATTGCAGAGCGTGAAGGTGAAATCAACGCCTTTAACTTGGTAACCACCGAGCAGGCTCGTGCAACCGCACAACAAGTCGATGCCGATATCAAAGCTGGAAAACCTGTTGGTGCGCTTGCCGGCGTTCCAGTTGCGTTGAAAGACAACATGTGCACGCGTGGAATTGAAACAACATGTTCGTCGAAAATTCTTGAAGGTTGGAAGCCACCGTACGATGCAACGGTGGTGACGCGCTTGCAACAAGCCGGCGCAGTCATGGTGGGAAAAACCAACCTTGATGAATTTGCAATGGGCTCAAGCACCGAGAACTCTGCATTTGGTCCGACAAAAAACCCACTCGATACTTCGCGTGTTCCCGGTGGTTCAAGTGGTGGTAGTGCCGCTGCGGTTGCAGCAGGTTTTGCTGCTGCAAGTTTGGGTTCAGATACTGGCGGAAGTATTCGCCAGCCTGCTTCGCTGTGTGGTCTTGTTGGCGTGAAGCCAACGTATGGTCTTGTTAGCCGCCAAGGAATCGTGGCGTTTGCCAGCAGTCTTGACCAAGTTGGTCCATTCACGCATACGGTTGCCGATGCTGCACTGATGATGGAAGTCATCGGCGGACACGATCCGCTCGATTCCACTTCATTGCCACAACCAATGCCGTCGCTCACCAGCGTGCTTGGTCAAGGTGTGAAGGGTATGCGCATCGGTCGTCTTGCAGACATGCCCGATGGATGTGAACCAGAAGTTTTGGCAAGAATGGATGCCGCATATGTTGCATTGCAAGCAGCCGGAGCAACCATTGTCGATATTTCGTTGCCATCGCTTTCGTATTGCCTCACGGCGTACTACTTAGTTGCACCTGCAGAAGCAAGTAGCAACTTGGCACGATACGACGGAGTTCGTTATGGAATGCGCGTAGAAACTGGCGACTTGCACTCCATGTACGGAGCAACTCGTGCTGCCGGTTTCGGCGCAGAAGTAAAGCGCCGCATCATGCTTGGCACGTATGCGTTGTCAGCTGGATATTTTGACGCCTATTACGGCAAAGCACTCAAGGTTCGTCGCCTGATTGCCAACAACTTTGCAGCAGCGTACGAAAAGTGCGATGTGATCCTGACGCCAACGTCGCCAACCGTGGCGTTCCCACTTGGCGACAAAACTAGTGATCCACTCACCATGTATTTGTGCGACATTTTTACCATTCCGACCAACCTTGCAGGCCATGCCGCAATGAGCGTTCCGTTTGGAACTGGCGCGCACAACCTGCCAGTTGGTGTGCAGGTGCTTGCACCAGCACTTGGTGAACAAACCATGTTTCGTGTTGCAGCCGAATTGGAGCGTGCATCATGAGCAACGCATCATCGGCACCACAGCACAGAGCCGACTTGCCAAATGGCTGGGAAATGGTCGTTGGTCTTGAAGTACACGTTGAATTGGATACGAAAACCAAGTTGTTTTCTGCAAGTCCTAACCGATTCGGAGACGAACCGAACACCAATATTGACACCGTAACGCTTGGACTTCCTGGTGCGTTGCCAGTGCTCAATAAGCACGCGGTCGAACTTGCAATTCGTTTGGGTCTTGCACTCAATTGCACCGTGCAACCAAGCACATTCCACCGCAAGAATTACTTCTATCAAGACATGCCAAAGGCATATCAAATCAGTCAATACGACCAACCAATAAACGTTGACGGTTTCATGATGTTGCCTGGTGATGTGCGCATTGGTATTGAGCGTGCTCACTTGGAGGAAGACACCGGAAAGTCAACACACATCGGTGGCACCAGTGGTCGTATTCATGGCAGCGACTATTCACTTGTCGACTTCAATCGCGCAGGTGTTCCACTTGTTGAGATCGTTTCGCGCCCAGACATTCGCAACTCTGATCAGGCTCGTCAGTACGTTGCAGAACTGCGCTCCATTTTGTTGGCTGTTGGTGCAAGCGACGCAAAGATGGAAGAGGGTTCCATGCGCTGCGACGTAAACGTTTCGGTGCGCAAACCTGGAGCACCATTTGGAACACGATGCGAAATCAAAAACGTCAACTCCATTCGCGCTGTTGGCAAAGCAATTGACTATGAAGCTCGTCGTCAAATTGATGTTTTAGAATCGGGCGGAATTATTCGCCAAGAAACTCGTCACTGGGACGATGGCGAAGGTCGCACACACACATTGCGCACGAAGGAAGACGCCGACGATTACCGGTATTTCTTAGAGCCTGACTTGGTGTTGCTTGACCCAGATCAAGAATGGATTGAAAGCATTCGTGCATCGTTGCCAATGTTGCCTGCTGCTCGTCGCGCGCAACTTGCATTGCTCACCGGCGCGAATAAGGAAAGCGAGTCCGTGTACGTCATTGTTGAACGCGGGCAGGACGATTATGTTTCTGCTGTTGCGCAAGCTGGTGGCGATGCAGCGCGTGCATTGGTGTACGTACAACAAGCATTTGCGGAAGAAGGTTCATCTCCGCGCGTTGCACCGAAAGATATTGCAACGCTCACGCAAATGGAACGCGATGCAAAAATCACTGCAACGCAAGCAAAAACGATTTTGTCGGAAATGGTGGCCAACGGCGGAGGAGACCCAGTTGCCATTGCGGCTGCGAAAGGTTTCGAAGCACTCGACACCAGCGCGGTGGAAGCGATGGTCGATGCGGCAATCGCTCAGCAGGCCGATGCGTGGGCGAAGTATTGCGCTGGTGAAGAAAAGGCCATGGGTGCACTTGTGGGCGCCATTATGAAGGCATCTCAGGGCAAGGCAGATGGCAAGGTAGTGACGGCCATTTTGCAGGCTCGCCGCGCTAAATAAGTCTTTTATGGCACGAGTTGCAACTTCTGTTAGGCATGCCTAACATCTACTTATGACCACCAGCTTCCTTATTACCCTCCGCGAAGGTCTCGAGGCCTCGCTCATCGTTGCCATTTTGCTGACCTATTTGAGTAAGACGAACCGTAAAGCCGATGCTCGTTACGTATGGTCGGGAACGATTGCTGCTGTTGTCGCGTGTTTGATCGCAGGAACAGCCATTTATCTGGCTGTTGATGGATTGCATGGAAAAGTTGAAAAAGCAGTTGAAGGAACCATTGCGCTTGCCGCTGCTGCAGTTCTAACGCAGATGATTTTTTGGATGAAAAAGAACGCGCAAAATCTCAGTGCAGAGTTGCGAGCAAAAGTTGATGCTTCTGCGAAAACAGCTTTGTTCGTAATTGCTTTTGTTGCTGTCGTTCGCGAAGGACTGGAAACTGTGTTGTTCCTTTTGAGTGCAGAAACCTCCAATTCGTCGGGTTCATCAGTAGTGATAGGCGGACTAATTGGACTTATTGCTTCAATTGTTTTGGGTATTGCCATTTTTGCCGGTGGTCGAAAAGTAAACCTGAAGCAGTTCTTCAACATCACTGCTGTGTTGTTAATTTTGTTCGCAGCAGGGCTCGCTGGTAAGGCAGTGCATGAATACCGTGAACTCATTGGCTGGGAAAATGGTTGGCTGGTTCAGCCGGCTTGGGAAATGGCAAAGGGTTCACTGTGGCAGTCGGGTACGTTCTACGACTTCATGAAGGGCTTCTTTGGTTGGCATTACGCAGCCGAGAACATTCGGGTGATTACCTATTTCGCATTCCTCTTGCCAACTCTCTACTTCTACCGAAAGCCGGTGAAGTCAGCAGCATAAGTTGCGCAAGTAGCCTTAGAGCTAATGACAAAGCCAACTGAAACCCCTGTAGATGTCAAGCCACGTAGTCGCGACGTAACCGACGGAAATCAGAAAGCCGCAGCGCGCGCAATGTTGCGCGCCGTTGGCCTAACCGATGACGACTGGCAGAAACCGCAAATCGGCATTGCATCATCGTGGAACGAAGTTACGCCGTGCAACGCCTCGCTGCGTCGACTTGCTGACAGCGCGAAAAAGGGTGTGCGTGCGAACGGCGGAGTAGCACTCGAGTTCGGCACCATCACCGTGAGTGACGGAATCAGCATGGGTCACGAAGGAATGCGCGCAAGTTTGGTGAGTCGCGAAGTCATTACCGACAGCGTTGAGACAGTTGTTCATGCCGAGCGCTTTGACGGTTTTGTTGGTCTTGCAGGCTGTGACAAGAGCATTCCTGGAATGCTCATGGCTGCAGCTCGCTTGAATCTTCCAAGTGTGTTCGTGTACAACGGCTCGACCATGCCTGGTGTGCACAATGGAAAAAACATCGACATCACCACCGTGTTTGAAGCCATTGGTGCCTGCGCTGCTGGAACCATGACGCAAGAAGAACTTGGAGAAATTGAACGTTCAGCGTGCCCGGGAGAAGGTGCCTGTGGCGGAATGTTTACTGCCAACACCATGAGCTCGATCGCCGAAGCACTTGGCATGAGTCTTCCTGGAACTGCATCGCCACCGGCAATTGACAAGCGTCGCGAAAGTGATGCTGAGCGTGCAGGCGCTGCTGTAATGAACCTTGCGAAGAAAGGCATTTATGCACGCCACATCATGACGAAGAAGGCATTCGAAAATGCCATCGCCATGGTGAATGCATTAGGTGGAAGCACTAATGCGGTGTTGCACATCTTGGCAATTGCCAATGAAGCACAAGTCGACATCGATCTTGAAGACTTCAATCGCATTGCTGCAAAGGTTCCGCACATTGCCGACACGAAGCCAGGCGGCAAGTATCACATGACCGATATCGACCGCATTGGTGGTGTGCCTGTTGTATTGAAGCACTTGCTTGATGCAGGTTTGTTGCACGGTGATGTCATGACGTGCACGGGAAAAACCATGGCCGAGAATTTGGCAGAGATTAATCCGCCAGCACCAGACGGCGATGTAGTGCATCCACTCAGTAACCCAATTCATGCTGAAGGTGGAATCAACATTCTCACTGGCTCACTTGCACCGAATGGTTCGGTAGTAAAGGTTGCCGGTCTCTCCAAAGATCAAATGTTGTTCGAAGGTGAAGCACGCGTGTTTGATGGCGAAGATGGCGCAATGGCAGCGGTTCTTGCTGGTGAAATTCAGCCTGGCACGGTGATCGTTATTCGTTACGAAGGACCAAAGGGTGGCCCGGGTATGCGCGAAATGCTTGCCATTACCGGCGCGCTGAAAGGTGCAGGTCGCGGTTCAGACTGTGCACTCATTACTGACGGACGATTTAGCGGCGGCACGTGGGGTTTCTGCATTGGCCACGTTGCACCAGAAGCAACCGATGGTGGTCCAATTGCGTTCGTCAAAAATGGCGATCGCATTCGCATCGACGTTCACACGAAGAGTTTGAACCTGCTTGTTAGCGATGACGAACTTGCAAACCGACGCAAGGGTTGGAAGCCAAACGCACCGCGTTACACCAGTGGTGTGTTGGGCAAATACGCCAAGTTGGTGCAAGGAGCCGAGACCGGCGCCATCACCAACATCATTGACTAGTTTTTGCGCTCAACTTTCGCGAAAGCAGTCGGCCAAGGCCGAGCAACACGCCAAGGGTGATCGTTGCAACGATGATGAATGACGTTGCAATTCCACGATCGAACACCAGTCGTCGCAGTAGCAATCCAACAAACACGGTGATGACCCACGTGGCAATAAGTGATGCGCGATTGAACGGTTCGCGCCATGTGCGCAGACCAATCCAAGAAGCGCCAAGAGCAATGAGGAACGGCGCGGCAACGCCAAGGATTCCAGAAAGCGCGGTGCCTTCGTTGTGATTACGTCGCCCAATGACAACGAACACTACAACTGCAACAACATCAACTATCGCCGTAGTAATTACGGCGCGTCGACTAGGCCTCGTCGTAATACTCGCGTCCAAGGTGCGTGATCTGGTCTTCGTTCATCATCCAGCGCAACGTGTTCTTCAACTTTGCAAGCTGAACAAACAAGTCGTGTTCTGGGTGAAGTCCTGGTGCAACCTGAGGGCTCTTGTAATAGAACGACAACCACTCTTGAATGCCACCAAGGCCAGCACGCTGTGCCAGGTCCATAAACAACACAAGGTCGAGTGCAAGTGGGGCAGCAAGGATGCTGTCGCGGCACAAGAAGTTGACCTTGATCTGCATTGGGTAACCCAACCATCCGAAGATGTCGATGT
>JALQWV010000003.1 GCA_023263465.1 Ilumatobacteraceae bacterium | reverse complement strand
GATCTACTTGAAGCAAACGCCCGCTTCGCCAGTGGACAAATCGTTGCTGCACAGTTCATTGGTCCACCACTTGGCGTAGCCATGTTCAATGCTTCATTGTCGATGCCATTTCTTGCCGATGCCGCAACGTTTGCCGGATCTGCCGCACTCGTTGCTCGCGTGCCTGACGAACATGCAGTTGAGCGGCCTACAACCAAGATTCTTCAAGACATCAAAGATGGAATTCGCTACACCATCGAAACGGTGTCGCTGCGTAGGCTCACCGAAATTCTCATGGTGGTGAACTTTTTCTACTTCGCCGCCAACTCCCTCTTGGTGTTGTACAACGAGGACTTACTTGGGGGAAACAAAATCACCTTCACCGCGTTATCAGTAGGCGCTGCTTCAGGAACGGTGATTAGTCGATTCTTTCTCGACAAAATCACCACAAAGCTTGGAAAAACTCGAACACTTCAAGTTTCGCTGTGGGCTTGGGCCATTGCCACCATTGGGCTAGCAGTTGCATGGGAACCAATTTTGGCAATCGTGATGCACCTCGTTTTAGGTCTTGGTTCAGGATGGTGGATTGCACTCAACACCACACTTCGACAACAAATCACCCCTACACGCATGCTCGGACGCATGAATGCCGTGTCTCGGACTGTCACATGGGGAATTGTTCCGTTTGGCGCACTATTCGGAGGAATTGCGGCACGTGTCTTTGGACTTCGCGGCCCTTTCATTATTTCGGCGGTAGTGATGACAAGTTATGCACTCTTTGCCAAACGTTTGCTCAAACCTGTTGAGCATGCCATCAACCAGCAAGATATTCGTGCTTGACTGAGTTGATGCGCTTTCTCCCCTCGCTTAATCCAACGCGCAAACGAATTCTTCTTTCTACCTGGGGACTATTCGCAGGACTCTCGTTATTGCTGGTGACGGCCGGCCTATTCAGCACCATGGTCGGTATTCGCGCAGAGTTAAAGCAACTGCCAACTATTGTCAGCGGCGGAATCACTACCGCTTACTACGCAGGCTTTCTACTTGGTTCGTGGTACACATTGCGCGCGCTAGCACAGGTTGGCCATATTCGCGTGTACGCGGCACTTGCATCGCTGCTCAGTGCTTCAGTACTAGTAAGCGGAGTATTTGATTCACCCATTGTGTGGATCATTATGCGAGTGAGCACTGGTTTTTGTTATGCCGGGCTGTATGTAGTTGCCGAGTCTTGGCTGAATGGTCTAGCAACCAACACATTCCGCGGTCGACTGCTCGCTGTCTACAACGTGGTAACGGTCGGCGCTTACGGTGCTGGGCAATTGATGGTGTTCAACTTTGATGCACGAAACCTCACAGGTTTTGCATTTGCCGCAATGATTGCATCACTTGCTGTAATTCCTGTGTCTATGTCTGAACAAGCGGCAACGCCAAGTGTCGAAAATCATGAACACATCACATTGAGAGAACTTGCACGGATTGTTCCCACAGGATTCGGGGCCATTTTGTTAGTTGGTCTCGCACACGGCGGAATGCTCGGCATGGCCGTCATTTACGCCACTCGAGAAGGCTTAAGCATCGGTCGCACCGGAATTCTTGTTGCAGTTATTCAATTGGGTGGAATGGCTCTTACCTGGCCAATTTCTT
>JALQWV010000043.1 GCA_023263465.1 Ilumatobacteraceae bacterium | reverse complement strand
ATGTAGCGCTTCGTGGTTTCTGGCGTGATCGAGTCGATCATCTGATTCATCTTTGGCATCGCCATGGTGAGCACATTGAGTACCTGTGTTTCACCACGTTGGAACAAGCCTGTGCCGTGAGCCGTTGGAATGAGTCCAACTTCAGCCGAAACCGGACGCAAATCTGCTGGGCCGCGCCCGTCAATACGAATTCCTTCGTTAATCACGCGCTTACGCACCAGCTTCTTGGTGAGTGAACGTACAGCTTCCTTAATCTGCTTTTCCTGACCAGCAAACTTGCCCGGAGCATCTGGTGTTCCAGCCAATTCCGCAACGGTTTTTGCAGTTGCTTCATCAATTGCTGCGTTGCGTTCGCTCTTCAATGCAATCCGAATTGCTGGTTGCAATGTTGCTGTTGCTGCTGCTTCTACCGCTGCAAACAACTCATCGGTGTAGTCCAACACTGGCGTGTACTTCAATGGCTCAATTGGGCCACGAGTTGCAATCACGCTGGCTACCAATTGGCGCTGCAGCTTGATTGATTCCTTGATGTATTGCTTTGATGCATCAAGTCCACCCGCAATAACGAGTTCGTCAACTTTTGGCGCACCAGCTTCATAGAACGTGAAGCTTTTCTCGGTTCCGCCTGCTTCCACCATCATGATGGCAACGTCGCCGTTGTCGAGTTCGCGACCGGCAACCACAATTTCAAAGGTTGCTTCTTCACCCTCTTCAAATGTTGGGTGAGGAATCCATGTGCCGTCTTGGCTGTAGGCCAAACGAACTGCACCGATTGGTCCGTCGAATGGAATGCCGCTAATCATGAACGAAGCAGACGCTGCGTTGATAGCAAGCACGTCGTGTGGGTTCACTTGGTCGGCACCAATAACGGTGATCACGATTTGTGTTTCGTTGCGGTAGCCATCTGGGAAGGCTGGGCGCAATGGACGGTCGGTCAAACGGCAGGTAAGAATTGCTGCTTGGCTTGGACGTCCTTCACGACGGAAGAACGAGCCAGGAATTTTTCCTGCTGCGTATGCGCGCTCTTCTACGTCAACGGTGAGTGGGAAAAAGTCGATGCCATCGCGAACGCTCTTTGCGGCGTTTGCTGTTGCAAGAACTTGTGTCTTACCAATTTTGGCAATGACTGCACCTTGTGACTGCAAGGCGAACTTGCCCGTCTCGAAGGTAAGGGTTTTATCGGTACCTGAAATAGGTGCTGATACGGAAATGGCGTCAGCCATGTGTATGTCCTTTCGTCCCTTAAGTCGTCTCGTGACGATTCATGAGGGGTTGAGGAACAACCGGTCGATTCCCAGTCGGCAATGTCGCAACGTGAGTCCGAATTGACTCGTTGCGCAATCAGCGACTGACAACCGACTACAAGTTGTTCGTTATGTGTGTGCCTACGGCGTGCGTTAGCGACGCAGACCGAGATCGTCAAGAAGTTTTCTGTACTTCTCGATGTCACGGGCCTTTACATAGTCAAGCATGCGTCGACGGCGACCAACCATCATTAAGAGGCCACGACGACTGTGATGGTCTTTGTTGTGGCTCTTTAGGTGGTCGGTGAGGCTGTTGATGCGCTCTGTAAGAAGTGCAATTTGCACTTCTGGAGAACCGGTGTCAGTTGCGTGAGCCCGGTGCTTGGCGATGGTTTCGCTTTTTGGAGCAGTTGCCATAGGTATGCCTTTCGTGTGCCCGCCGAATTGCGGGACCGTTTGGTCGCAGAGGGCCTGTTGACCCCTTGCATCTCGCGAGCGCTAAAAGCCCTCGCGGACCCCTTCAATCTATCGGGATGGTCGTCCGCTGAGGCGGGCTAATCCCCTGCCCAATGCGCGCCTATATAAGTAGTGTGAATTGCTGTGTTCACAGGCATTGTTGAGGAATTGGGCAAGGTTGCCTCGCGCAATGGCAGTCGGCTGCGCATCAATGCCAGCACTGTCCTTGAAGGCTCCGACCTTGGCGCATCGATTGCGGTGAACGGCTGCTGCCTCACTGTCGTTGACACCGATGGCATGTCATATTGGGATGCCGATGTGAGCGAGGAAACGTATTCGCGAACCAATCTGGGTTCCCTCCATGCTGGCGACGTCGTCAACCTTGAGCGACCAATGGCGCTTGGTGAGCGACTCGGTGGCCACATTGTTCTGGGTCACGTTGATGCAGTAGGTCACGTTGTCTCGCCTGCTCCCGATTTAATCATTCGTATCCCGCGCGATTTGATGCACTTGATTGTTGAAAAAGGTTCAGTCACGGTTGATGGCATTTCATTAACTGCATTTGATCTCACTGCCGACACATTTCGCGTTGCAGTCATTCCTCACACCACAGCGGTCACCACCCTTGGCGTGCGCAAAGCTGGCGACCCTGTGAATATTGAAATGGATGTGTTGGCAAAACATGTTGAGCGTTTGGTTGAACCTCACACCAAGCGCAAGTGGTGGCGTAAGTAGACATGGCGCGCGACCTTCCACACCTTCGCGAAAAAATTGATCAGATTGATGCAGCAATAGTTGCATTGCTCGCTCAGCGAATGGAAGTGTGCCGCGAAGTAGCCGAAGTGAAGGCCGGCTCATCAACTGCAGTGATTCAGCCTCAACGCGTGCGCGAAGTGTTGACTACTCGCAGACAGTGGGCAATCAATAGCGGTGTTGATGCCGACTTTGCAGAACAGATCTTCCGCACGCTGCTTGCTGAAACACATCGCATTGAAGTTGCTCACGAACGTGGCGGTGTTGCGCCAACCAAAATTGCCGACACATTGTTGTCCGCACTCGACACCGTTGCAGTGCGTATTGATCACGTTGTGGTTGCAGTGGTTGACCTTGCATCGGCTTCATCATTTCTAAAAACACTTGGATTTACGCTGGAGCCAACTGAAGACGCCGACATCGTTACCGCAACCGCTGGCGGCGTAACGGTGGTGCTGGTTGGCCCTGGAAACGATCCCGCAGTGCGCGCGCATTTGGAAGCAAATGGCTCTGGCGTACAGCACATTGCTATCGAAGTGTTGAACGCTGGGTTTGTGCAGCAAGCTCTTGCCGATGCCGGCGTTCCCCTACTGACCGATGTAGTTGTGGATGCAGCTGGACACGAACAGTTGTTTACCGTGGTCGACCCAGCAACTGGAGTGCAGCTTGGGTTCATCAGTCGCACGGGTCATCGTGAGCCAATGAGTGGCCACAACGTGCGCGCGCTGTTTACTGCCCTGGGCAATATCTAACTCTGTAACACCCCGCTTTTATTGTTGGCGGTGCTTCTCCCACAGCATTTGCCACTTCGTTGAGAAACGAATCACACAAGCAGGAACACGTGGGTTTTTCTCTAGCCATAGATGCCGCCGAAATTTCAGACAGGCTTTCGCACCTTGCCCAGTTGATAACTGAGGCCGATGACGAAGCGCTTATTCGGTTAGCGCTTACCGATGTTGGGCATATCCAACAATGGATCGACAACTGCAAGGTTGCGCTCACCCGAAAACTTCAAGTACTCGCCAACACCACGCCACGCATCCAGCCTCAGCAAGTGCTGGCCAGTGCGGCAAACATTTCGCGCATCGATGCATTTCGCGAAGTTTCTCGTGCCAAAACCCTTGGCGCTTTTCCACAACTCGAACAAGCATTTGAACAAGGCCGCATCGGCAGCGCTCACATCGACGCCGTTGCTCGAGCCACACATCAACTCACTGAGGACGAGAAAGTAAAACTCGCCTCACGCAGTGACTGGTTGAACAATGTTGCAACACACGCAACGCCAGACAATTTTGCGCGCGCTATAAAGAGCGAAGTTGCGCGCATTCATGCCGATGGC
>JALQWV010000111.1 GCA_023263465.1 Ilumatobacteraceae bacterium | reverse complement strand
AAGGAAACAACAACCTATGATGATTTTGCTAAAATGGATTTACGTGTTGGGACCATCATTTCTGCAGAAAAAGTAGAGAAAGCAGATAAATTATTAAAGCTGACTATTGACACAGGCATAGATCAACGAACTGTTGTATCGGGAATTGCTATGCATTTTAAACCTGAAGATATAGTTGGACAACAAGTAACACTGCTTGCTAATCTTGCGCCTCGTAAATTAAGAGGAATAGAATCAAACGGAATGATACTAATGGCCGAAGATGAGAATGGCAAATTGATATTTGTTCAACCGTCTACTAAAACAACTAACGGAAGCACCATCGCGTAATGAAGAAAATCAACAGCATTTTATTTCTACTTTTATTGTTAAACACTTACGTTAAGGCACAAACGTTACAGGTTTCGCCTTCACAAATAGTTTTTGGAAGTGTTGATGAACTTTCGGTGGATAGTCAACAGGTATTGTTAACCAACAACAATACATACCCAGTAAAAGTATACGATTATCTTTTTACGAAAGTGTATGGAGCCGCAGCGTTTTCTTGAGATCGTGATTAACGCGCGTGTACATGATGTTGTCCTATGACCAATCCATAATGACTTTGCCCGAATTAGATGAGCGCGCAGCAGCAAATGCCTTCTCCCAGTCGTTTGCGGGGAAACGATCGGTGATGATGTCACGAATGTCAAGGCCAGTTTGAATAAGAGAATTCATGGCATACCACGTTTCATACATTTCACGACCGTAAATGCCCTTGATGGTGATCATGTGAGTAACGAGCTTCGCCCAGTTAATGGAAATTTCTTTGCTTGGCAATCCAAGCACTGCAATGCGACCGCCATGGCTGAGGTTGTCCAAAATGTCGGGAAGAGCAGTTGGAGCACCACTCATCTCCAATGCAACATCAAAACCTTCTTTCATGCCTAAGGATTTCTGTGCTGCAGAAATGGACGAAGTCAATGGGTTTATTGCTAGGTCAACGCCCATTGAGCGAGCGAGCGCCAAACGAGACTCATTGATATCGCTGACTACTACATAACGCGCCCCAACGTGTCGTGCCACTTTTGCGGCCATGAGTCCGATTGGTCCGGCTCCAGTAATTAATACGTCTTCACCAGCGACAGGGAAGGTGAGCGCGGTGTGCACAGCGTTTCCAAACGGATCAAAGATGGCACCAAGTTCGGCGTCTACTGCATCAGAGTGCACCCACACGTTGCTCGCGGGTATAACGACATATTCGGCAAACGCGCCATTGCGGTTCACGCCAACACTTGAGGTGTTTTTACACATGTGTCGTCGACCAGCGCGACAGTTTCGACAGATACCACAAATGATGTGGCCCTCACCTGAAACCAAAGCTCCGACTTGAAGCGAAGTTACATCTGAGCCCAACTCCACGATGCGTCCGGAAAATTCGTGACCAATAATGAGCGGTGCGTTTACGGCGGATGCAGCCCACGCGTCCCACGACTCAATATGGAGGTCAGTGCCACAGATTCCCGTTTTCTCCACGCGAATTTTTACGTCGTTTGGACCTGGAGTGGGCTCCGGGCACTCGATCATTTCCAGACCAGGTGCTGCAGATGGCTTAAACAGTGCGCGCATAGTGGTGATTATCGTAGTGCCACCTTGGTAGCCAGGATTTATTGAATTGGTTCTAATCTGCGCCAGTGAACAATTTTTTGAGCAATGCACTTGATGCCACTGTGGTGCCTGGTTTCTCCAAGATTGGTTTTGCAATTCGCCAACGATTGGGTAGCTGGCAACCAATTTCGGGATTTGATCTGAGCGGGAAAACGGTCGTCATCACAGGACCCACTTCGGGGCTTGGTGAACAAGTTGCACGGCAACTCGCACCAACGGGCGCCAACTTGGTAATGGTCGCACGTAATGAAGAAAAATGTTCACGAGTCATTTCGGACATCACACCACTGTGCACCGGGAACACACCTGTTTTTGTGCGCGCGGAAATGGGGGACCTGGAGTCTGTGCGCAGTGCATGTGAGGAGATGCAGCAACAATTCGATCGGATAGACGTGCTGATTCATAATGCGGGAGCGTTGCTAAATACACGTCAATTGTCGCGACAAGGAATTGAACAAACTGTTGCGTCACATGTTGTTGGCCCATTCCTCATGACCTCTTTGTTGCTTCCACTATTGATAGGCGGCCGAGTAGTGACCGTGTCATCAGGCGGCATGTATACCTGTGGGTTGCCTGCGTTTGGCAATGGCGAAACGCTCGAGATGCCTGCAAACAAGTACGGCGGATCCAAGCAGTATGCAATTGCAAAACGAGCACAAGTAACGCTCACCGAGATGTGGGCCAAGCGCGAGCCTCAGACGGAATTCGTTTCGATGCATCCAGGTTGGGCCGACACACCTGGCGTGCAAGAGAGCATCCCTGGATTCAGAAAAGTCACTGCACCCATTTTGCGAACAGCAAGCGAAGGTGCAGACACGATTGCTTGGCTTGCAGTGGTGAATCCGTTGCCAGGAATAAACGGATCGTTTTGGTCTGATCGCGAGGTTCGCTCAGTGCACAAAACCCAGCAATCCAGAAAACTCGATACCGACTCAAACCGACAAGCTCTCTGGAACTACGTAGAAAACTTGACTAGGTAAATTCGCCTACGCTCAAGGCGTGCCGTCTGCATATGAGCAAGCCTTAGCCAAAGTTGCAAGTGGCACGTCTCCTGAAGTAGCAGCGGCTGACCTTGTTGCTCATATGACGCTTGACGAAAAGGTACATTGCCTAGATGGTGGTGTTCCATTTTGGATTGGAGTAGGCGACATCACAACTGGTGGATATCACAGCCGTCCATTTCGGGCCGCTCGAATTGAACGCCTGGGAATTCCGGGATTTCATTTCTCGGATGGGCCGCGCGGAGTAGTGGTAGGTGAAGCAACCGCGTTCCCAGTGTCTATGGCGCGTGGAGCAACGTTTGATCCGGATCTAGAAGTGCGAGTTGGCGATGCGATCGGAAAAGAATTGCGGGCAATTGGCGCAGATTTGTATGGCGGAATTTGTGTCAACTTACTGCGTCATCCCGCGTGGGGGCGTGCGCAGGAAACGTATGGCGAAGACCCACACCATGTGGGTGAAATGGGTGCGGGTTTGACTCGTGGTGCTCAACGCCATGTCATGGCAACACTGAAGCACTTCGCGCTGAACTCCATGGAAAACGCAAGGTTTGGAGTTGACGTAAGCATTGATGAGCGTGCGTTGCACGAGGTCTATCTCCCGCATTTCAAGCGCATTGTTGACGAAGGCGTTGCCTGTGTAATGACCGCATACAACTCGGTGAATGGGGAATGGTGTGGTGAGAACACTGCATTGATA
>JALQWV010000166.1 GCA_023263465.1 Ilumatobacteraceae bacterium | reverse complement strand
GATGTTCCTTCTCAGCCTTGACGTTGCTTGTGACGAGGGTTTTCGCAAATCACCATCACGCGACCGTGCCGGCGAATGACCTTGCACTTCTCGCAAATTTTCTTGACGCTTGGTTTAACTTTCACTTCGAGCCTCGTGATTGGTGTTCGATTATTGGGTAATGAAATCTATTTATGTCGGTATGTAATGCGACCCCGTGTGAGGTCATATGGCGTTAGCTCTACTTGGACCTTGTCCCCCGGCAAAATACGGATGTAATTCATTCGCATCTTTCCTGAAATATGAGCTAACACTGTGTGTCCGTTTTCGAGTTCGACGCGAAACATTGCGTTAGGCAGCGACTCCGTAATTGTGCCTTCCAGCACAATTGCATCTTCTTTGTTTTTTGGCAGGGCTTTCTCCTCAAACACACGGACATACAAGCCAGTCGGAAGGAAATCCCTCCAAAAGGCGAAGGGTTATGCTACCGCCGCATTCCCCTGCCCCAAAACCCCAAAACTCGGGGAGAAGGGTGAATTCAGCAGGGTCATGATCAGCGATTCTTGATGCCGGAAACAGCCGTGCGGAGGCGGGCAAACACCTCATCGGGGGTGCCCAGTCCATCCACTACAGCCAGTTTGTTCTGGTCCTTGTAATAGGCAATCAACGGTGAGGTCATGGCGTCGTACAAGTCCAGGCGGTGGTTGATGGCATCGGGAGTGTCATCGGCACGCTGCACCACCAATCCGCCGCACTTTTCACACATCCACGGGTTGGCTTCACTACCGGTGGCCACATAGTTGGCTTGGCACTGCTCACATACGCGACGTGCCGACAAACGGCTCAGCACCAACTCACGCTTCACTTCAAGGTCAACAACCAAGTCAATTGGGCGAACTTCGCTGATGTGATCTAGCGCCTGCGCCTGTGCCACCGTTCGCGGGAAGCCATCCAAAATGAAGCCGTTCACGCGTGCATCTTCTTCGCCGATTCGACCTTGCACCAGGCTGATCATGAGTTCGTCATTAACCAGCTCACCTTTATCGAGCACTTCTTTCACGGCACGGCCAAGCGGTGAGTCTTTACGCACTGCAGCACGCAGCATTTCACCCGTCGAAATGTGTGGAGCACCAAATTCAGCAGCTACGCGCACGCACTGCGTACCTTTTCCTGCTCCTTGACGGCCGAGCATGATGATGCGAATTGCATTCGACATGGCAGTGGTTCTTTCGTGAATATCGTGAAATGTGTTTCCTAGTGAGGAAACGTCACTTCAAGAAGCCCTCGTAGTTGCGTTGCATCAACTGACTATCAATTTGGCGCATGAGTTCAAGCGCAACACCAACCGCAATCAACACGGTGGTTCCAGCGAATGGGAATGACTGAACATCACCAACCCACAAAATGATGTACGGCAGGATGGCAATGAAAGCAACAAACAGTGCTCCAGGAAGCGTGATGCGGTTAACTGTCTTTGCCAAGAAACTTTCAGTCTGTGGTCCTGGGCGAATTCCAGGAATAAATCCACCCTGTTTGCGTAGTTGATCTGCCTGACGAATTGGGTCAAAGGCAATGGAGTTATAAAAGTATGCAAAGGCGATGATCAACATGAAAAAGATGGAGATGTATAAGAAATTTTGACTATTAACCAAGTAATTGTTCACAAATGAAGCAATTGAACCGCGCCATCCCTTGCCACTTCCAAGCATGTTTGATAACAGAACGGGCAATAGCAACACTGAACTAGCAAAAATGATGGGAACTACACCTGCCTGATTTACCTTCAGCGGAATATACGTATTTTGGCCACCGTATTGCTTACGACCGACCACCCGCTTTGCAAACTGCACCGGAATTCGACGACTTCCCAGTTCAACGCGAACTACTGCGAACAAAATTGCTACTGACACCCCAACGAGAATGATGAACGTGACAGTTTTCTTGCTCTGCAGCAATGAGTAATAGTTATATGGCAACGAGCTCACGATTGAGGCGAAAATCAGCATTGACATTCCGTTGCCAATTCCACGCTGGCTGATCAATTCACCAATCCACATGAGCAACGCAGTACCTGCCACAAGCGTTGGAATAACAAGCAATGCGCGCGGCATGAATGGGTTCAACAACACCACATCAGGAGCCTTCCCGGCTGCACCAAAGAATGCCGAGCCGTTGCCTTGGCCAAAAATAAAGGTGAGACCTGCACCTTGCAAAGTTGCAATTCCAATCGCAACGTAGCGCGTCCATTGCGTAATCTTGCGCTGACCTGTAGCGCCCTCTTGCTGCCACTGCTCAAGTTTTGGAATCACTACACCAAGAACCTGCATGATGATGCTTGCCGTGATGTAAGGCATAATTCCCAGTGCAAAAATGGAGAAACTGCCAAACGCGCCACCCGAAAACAAGTTCAAGAATCCAAGCGCGCCTTGTGAATTAGACGCTTCTCGCAATTGACGCACCGCTTGAGCATCAATACCAGGAGCCCGCAATGCAGCGCCAAATCGATACACAGCAATCATGGCAAAGGTGAATAACACCTTGTTACGAAGGTCTTCCACCTTGAAGATGTTTTTCACATTCGACAACATCGTGGGTGCTCCTGTACTTGAAGCGCGCCGGCGAACCGGCGCGACATCACTATCGGTTAGTGAACTGGTTGCCCTTAGCGGCTGGACGTGGGCCCTTGTGCGGCATTGGCAAGATGGTCACAGATCCACCGGCAGCAATAATTGCCTGCTCAGCAGTCTTCGATACAGCATGTGCTGAAACGTTGACAGCCTTGGTGATTTTTCCGCGACCAAGAACCTTGATGAGTGTGTTCTTGTGAGCAGCACTCTTATCAACGAGAACCTTTGGATTTACTTCTGCAAGACCCAAAGCTTCGATGACATCGAGGTTTACTGCGTAGTACTCAA
>JALQWV010000076.1 GCA_023263465.1 Ilumatobacteraceae bacterium | reverse complement strand
CATCGCACAACCAGGAATGGAAACGTGGGTGCGCAGTTGGGTGCCGAGCGGACAAAATCTCGGCATGGTCATTCGCCATGGCGAGGCGTACACCATGTGCAAACACCTCACGGTAAAAAACGCGGACGGCACAGACGCGTACCGACCAACGGTGCACTACGCCTACCACCCTGCTGATGTCGCAATTGACAGCGTGTTGGAATTGCGTATGCGCAATTGGAAAATGCAAGATCGTGAGCGCATTTTGAACAACGAAATCATCAGTGGCCGCGACGAACTTGGCGTGTTGCTCATGGGTCACGACTACAAGTCGTGGTGGACGGGTTCGCTGCTCGACATCGATCAAGCCCGCAGCATTCTTCCTGGTCAGAGTGCAACCACGCTGCAAGTTGGTGGTTCAGTTGTTGCAGCCGTTCGTTGGTTGCTCACCTACCCCACTGCCGGAGTATGTGTGCCAGACGATTTGCCATGGCGCGAACTTCTGGAATGGACCAGCCCGTACATCGGACCAATCCATTCGGCTGCAGCCGACTGGACCCCGTTGTCCGAGCGCTTCGATCCATTCCCCGGATTTGGCAATGACGACAGCTTGTTGGACCACTCGGATCCTTGGCAATTCGTTAACTTCCTCAGTCCAACGCCTCGCTAAATCCACCGCTAGGCTGGTTTCATCATGCAAGCGCAAGTTTTGGACCTTCTACTTACATAACGGCGCCAGCCCCATATTCGCTGTCGCCGAAACCCTCTGAACCGAAAGGTCAGGGGGTTTTTTCATTACCGAGAAAGAAACACACCATGGCCCCAAAGCCCGTAACACCAAAAAAGATGCCATTCGAGAAGTACACACCGTTCATTCCGGTGGTGTTGAAGGACCGCACCTGGCCAAACAACGTCACCACAAAGGCACCATTGTGGTGTTCAGTCGACCTTCGCGACGGCAACCAAGCGCTCATCGACCCGATGGATCCCGAGCGCAAGCTGCGTATGTTCAACACACTAGTGAAAATGGGCTTCAAAGAGATTGAAGTTGGTTTTCCTTCAGCTTCGCAACCAGATTTTGATTTTGTTCGTTTACTTATTGAGCAGGACCTCATTCCTGACGATGTCACTATTCAAGTGTTGGTGCAGTGCCGTGAAGATTTGTTGAAGCGCACGTATGAATGTTTAAAGGGCGCAAAGCGCGCAATCGTGCACTTTTACAACTCCACTAACCCGTTGCAGCGTCGAGTGGTGTTCGGACTTGATAAGCAAGGCATTATCGACATAGCGGTGAAAGCCGCAACATTGTGCAAGGACTTTGAGCATCTGCTTCCTGGCACCGACGTGCGCTACGAGTACTCGCCAGAAAGTTTCACGTTGACAGAACCTGAATTTGCAATCGAAATCTGCGAAGCAGTGATGGCAGTAATTCAGCCAACCAGCGAGAAGAAATTGATTTTGAATCTGCCAGCAACGGTTGAGTGCTACACGCCAAATGTGTACGGAGACGTCATTGAATGGTTTATTCGCACCATCGCCAAACGAGACACGGTGATCATTTCGTTACACCCACATAATGACCGTGGATGTGCAGTTGCAGCCGCAGAGTTTGGCGTGATGGCTGGTGCCGATCGCGTTGAAGGAACACTGTTTGGCAACGGCGAGCGCACTGGAAACGTCGACCTCATTACGTTGGCCATGAACTTATTTGTTAATGGTGTGAACCCTGAACTCGACATTACCGACATCGATGCGCTGCGTCGCGATGCTGAGTATTGCAATCGTCTGCCTGTACCCGAGCGCCAGCCATATGTTGGCGATTTGGTATACACCGCGTTCTCCGGCAGCCACCAAGACGCGATTAAGAAAGGCTTCGAAGCACTTTCGGATAATTATGACCAATGGGGTGTTCCCTACTTGCCACTAGACCCAAAGCATGTCGGCCGTTCATATGAATCGGTTGTCCGTGTAAACAGCCAATCGGGCAAAGGTGGTGTTGCGTACATCATGAAGGCAGAGCATGGATTTGATCTTCCTCGACGATTGCAAATTGAGTTCTCACAAAACATTCAGCACATCACCGAAGACTCGGGAACCGAAATCAGTCCGATGATGTTGTGGGACGCGTTCAAGCATGAATACCTCCCTGAATTTCCTACGTACAACTTGATCAGCCACGAACTGAAGAGCGAATCGGTGACCGGACATACCGAGATCACCGCTCACATCGACATCAATGGCACCCGCCAAACGTTCATGGGTAAAGGAAATGGACCAATCGATGCGTTTGTCCACGCCATTCGCGGGCAATTCAGCGGACACCTCGATGTGAAGGACTATACCGAGCACGCACTTGGTCAGGGTTCGCAAGCCACTGCCGTCGCTTACGTAGAGACCGGAGACGACAGCGGTCACAATCGCTGGGGTGTAGGCATCGACCCGAACACCATTACTGCGTCTCTTCGTGCCGTGCTGAGCGCGTTTCAACGCCACGAAGCAACTCGCAAACACAAATAGTCCTTCAACTACTGTTGAGGCATGCGCGTTACCGTAAATCTCGATATGTGCGCTTCAACAGGTGGATGCGTTCACCAAGCTCCAACTGTGTTCGAAATTCGTGATGACGGCATGCTGTACATCCTTCAAGAAAAACCGAGTGAAGACCTCCGCGCACAAGTGACTGCGGCAGAAGAGCTCTGCCCTACCGGCGCAATTGCGATTGTTGACTGAACCGCAATATGTCGTTTTATACAAAATTGAATGCGGCATGGGCAACTTCTGATTCTGCGTTGTGCGTTGGACTCGACCCAGATATCAACAAACTTCCTGCGCACCTCAAGATTGATCCTCTAGGTATTCAAAAGTTTTGCATTGACATTGTTAATGCAACGGCAGACACCGTGTGCGCCTTCAAGCCGCAAATCGCGTATTTCGCTGCTGTTGGCGCAGAGGATCAATTGCAAGCAGTGTGCGATCACATTCGTACGCAATACCCGCACGTGGTGCTCATTCTGGATGCCAAGCGCGGGGACATTGGAGACACTGCTGCGCTGTACGCGCGTGAAGCATTCGAGCGCTACCAAGCAGATGCTGTCACCGTTAACCCGTATCTGGGATCTGACTCACTGATGCCATTTCTCCAGACTCCAGGAAAGGGAACCATCGTGTTGTGTCGCACATCAAATAGCGGCAGTGGCGAGTTTCAATCCAAGATGGTGAATGGAACCTCGCTGTACAAACATGTTGCAATCGCTGCCGCGTCAAAGTGGCGCGATATTGGCGACACCGCATTGGTTATTGGCGCGACGTACCCACAAGAGCTTGCAGAAGTCCGAAGAATCGTTGGCGACATGCCATTCCTTGTTCCAGGAATTGGTGCACAAGGCGGAGATATCGTTTCAGCCGTTCGCGCAGGTCGTAGCGAAGAAGGAACAGGCCTCATCGTCAACTCATCACGCGCTGTGTTGTACGCCAGCAACGATGAAGATTTCGCGCAGGCCAGTCGCGCTATTGCAATTGACACACGAGATGCAATTCGCGCTGCCAACAACTAGCCTGCCTCACGTGCCAAACCCCTTTCTCTCCCCCGAATGGATTGCCGAAGCACGGCTCATTCGCGCGAAATTTGAAGGCCAAGCACCGAAGATTCCCGTCTCTATTCGCATGAATCAAATTGTGAAAAATGTTCCATTTGGCGATGGAGTCATTCACAGTCATATTGACACATCATCGGGCGAACTCGTCATGGACTTGGGCCATCTTGAGTCGCCAGACCTCACCGTGACCACCGATTACGCAACTGCTCGCTCAATCTTCCTTGAGCAGGACCCACAAGCAGGAATGCAGGCATTTTTGTCGGGCAAGGTAAAGGTCGAAGGCGACATGACGAAAATGATGCAGATGCAAATTGCTATGCCAAAGGATGACCTGGCGGAAAAAGTTGCGGCCGAAATCATGGCCATCACGTCAACGCTTTAGTTTTCGGTTGAACGAACCAAACTTGCAGTAATGATTGCCGCAATGGTGGCAACTACCCCAATCAGCAATCCATATGAATAACTGACTACCCTGCCGGAGCCTTCCGTAATGTCGTGCACGGCAATCATGAGTGCACCACCGAGCACAGCACCCATCTGCGACATCAGTTGTTGCATCGCACTGGCAACACCCATGTCACTTTCCTTCACTGAAGCCGCAAGCAATGCAGTCAGTGATGGTGCAGCAATTCCCATTCCAAAACCCGTCAAAGAAAGCCCCAGCACCACTTTCCAATCACTATTGGGCGACTGCACTGAAATCAAAGCGACCATCGCAAGCAGAATCATGAATGCGCCGAGCATTCCCGTTTTTCTCTCACCTAACTTGCCAACAAAGAATCCAGCAAATGGAGCAATGAGAGAAAAAGTCAATGGACGCGAAATCACGAGCCAGCCGATGTGTGATGGCGAATAATCCAATGCGTTTTCCAGCATCTGCGGAACAAGCAAGAAACTGCCCATGTATGCGATATTCATGAGCCCCTGTGTTACTACGGGAAATGCAACGTTGCGAGTTTTCAACCACTTCACTGGCATCAGTGGATCGGTAGCAACGGTTTCAATTCGATAGAACAACCACAACGCACAAATTCCAGCAATTCCTGCACCAAGCGTCTGAGGGCTGAGCCAACCCCATGAGTTGCCACGGTTGATGGTAAGCAAAATGAGAACCGCTCCTGCTCCAAGTGAGAGCGAACCCTGCACATCAAATCGCACATTGTCACGACGATCTGTTTCTGGCAAGAGTCGCCAAGACACCAATGCACCAATCAAACTCAGCGGAGCCTGCACCATAAATATCACTTGCCACCCAAAGGCTTCAACGAGTGGTGCACCAGCAACCACGCCAAGTACGGGAGCGCCTGCAGTGACAAAGCTCCAATAGCCAAGTGGTCGTACGCGCTCGTCAGCGCGAAACATTCGGTTGATGTACGCCATTGCTGCTGGCCCGGTTGCGGAGCCGGATGCAGCGCTAAGCGTGCGGAACCCAATGAGTGAAATGTCGTTCCATGCACATGCGCTCGCTAGCGAAAACACTCCAGCGCCAACAAGTCCGTACACGAACACTCGCTTGTGTCCCCACAAATCCCCCGCTTTTCCAAATGCTGGACCAACCACACCAAAAGCCAGCAATGGGCCAGTAATCGTCCAACTCATGATGGTGACCGTGCTACCCAAGTCGTCGGCAACTGTCTTCAGCGATACCACCAACAACGTGATGGTGAAACTCACCGTGAACACACTGGCAAGCAATACACCCAGTGTTGCCTTTCGATGCGTCAGACCTACGCGCTTCTTTATTTGATGTTTGAGCAATGAAGACCACGGAATGACCGAGATCTCATCTACGCCACCTGAATCGATGACGCCTGCTTCATCATGAGCAGAGGGTGGGAGGATTTCTTTCGTCATGTGCGACTACGGAAACACAAGATCAACTGTGGCCCCGCGCGCAACCATGGAGAGATTCTTAACTGATTTACCTGCAATGAAGGCTTGTTTGAGCTTGCCCTGCTGATTTCCTGTGACACTTCCCACCACGAAACCGGCCTCTAATAGACGGCTTTGCACTGTACCGATGCGATTTCCAACGATGTATGGAAGTTGCACAAGGTCCGGGCCAAGCGAAATTGAATATGCGATTCCTGTATCGCGCGCAACTTTTTCACCAGGTACTGGCGATTGCGCACCAATCAATCCCTTGTCTGCACCATTGCTCTTTGCTGCCGGTGTTTCGATCAGTGTCAAACCCATATCAGCAACAAGTTTTTGCGCATCTTCCAGTTTGAGTCCAACAAGAGTTGGAACTTCTCGCAACTCTGGTCCAACGGAAACCAACAAATCAATCGCTGTCCCCTTCAGTAATTGATCACCTGGGTTCAGACCTGGTTGCTCTGGAACATTCCAGCCAATAGCAATTCCCGCGGGAACTTCCTCGCTATTGGTGTCGCGCGCAGTAACCGCAAGGCCAAGTGCGGCCAGTTGATCAAATGCTGATTGCGAATCTGCACCGGAAATATCTGGCAAGGTGGCAAACGTTGGTCCTTCCGAAACCACGATGGTCAGTGTTTGACCTTCCTTTAGTTTTTCTCCCTCAGCAGGTTCTGTTCGAACTACGGAACCTGCAGGAATGTCATCACTGCGTTCTGATGTAACCACAATTGTCCAACCATTTGACGCAATCAAGTTGCGCGCTTCGCCTTCAATAATTCCTGCTAGCGGTGGAATGGTGTGCGACTGCTTAATCACAACGCGGAAGCCAACAACACCTGCAACCAACAGTGCTATGACAGCCCCGATTACCCAGAGGCGTTTGTGACGGCGCACCTCGCCATCCGAAATAACAACGATTGGTTCCTCTTTCGTTCCGTCCTTAATTCTCAACATTGGACCCGACGGATCAACCGAAGTAGCAATAGGAATCGTCACGTCCTGGGTTACATCAACTTTTGGCCGTGCTATCTCTCCGGTGTGTTCTGCTTCTTTTTGTTCAATAACTTCCGCAAATGAACTTGCAGCGAGAGGCTCAATTGGTGTTGGTAGCGGCATTTTTTCTGCAATGCCTGCCAATGCTTTTCCAAAATCTAATGCGGTATATCGCTCGGTGGAATCTGGTCGTCCAGCACGCTCAAGTGGAGCGGCAATCGGTCCAAGGTCTGCAGAAACAGGAAGCAGTTTTCCAACACGATTCGACAGCGTGATAGCCGCAGTGTCACCGCTGAACGGCAACGAGCCAGTAATTGACTCGAGAAGAGTTGTTGCCAGTGAATACACATCACTTTGAGCACTCGGCTGTTCGCCTGTAGCAATTTCTGGCGCAGCATAGTTTGCTTGCTCAATACTCATCTTCTCGGCATTAACCATGCGCTTAAGTCCAAGACCGGCTAAACGAACACGGCCATCGTCACCTATGAAAATGTTTGCCGGACGTACATCACCGTGCACCCAGCCTTTTCCGTGGATGAAATGCAAGGCTCGGCACACATCTAGGCCAGCTACCAAGGCCTGCGATGGGGTTAGCCGACGACCACGATCGAGGATCTGACGTAATGTTCCACCGCTATAACTCTCCAAAACCGTAAATACGTACAGGGTTCCCGCAACGGTTTCTGTTCCCCAGTCCTCTATTGAAGCAAGTGAGGCGTGAGAAAGCCCTGCGAGCATCTGTGTTTGGCGCTTAAATACTTCCACGCCATCTGAAGCAGTAAGCACCCCAGACTCCAGGTCAACTAGCGCCTCCGCTGGAGAGAGCCGCAATACCAATTTTTTGCGTGATCGAATATCCGTTGCCTCAAAGACATCCGAATTACCAGATCCTCCGCTAAGCGGTGCATCTATGCGGTATCGGTGCGCAAGAACTGCGCCAATCATCGAATCTGTACCTGCCATGTGTGAACTAAATCTAGTCGTTTTAGTCCGAGCTTGAACAACGGACATCCCTATAAATAGGCGAGAATAGAGGTCATGAAGCTCGATCCCAAACTCTTGTTAGCCAGTATGGGAATTTCGGCGGGACTCGTACTTGTTGTGATGGGCTTGAATACTGGATTAACCGGACGTGATTCAACAAATTTGCCTGATGCAATCGAAAACATTTCTCCAGGAGAAGGAGAACGTGTCCTTCGACAATCGCAAATCATTGTTGACTTTGTCGACGGCTATGAAGCGACCATGTTTATTGATGGAATTGAGCTTCCCACCACTCGCCTTGATGAGTTGATTACAAGCGGCACAGCACCTGCACCAGGTGCGCAAATTGATTTGCCACCAACTGCTATTTATGATCCGGGCAACTTCACCATTAGCTATTTGCCACAGGATGGTGCACCAATTGAAGAACTAAAACAAGGTGAACACACCGGAAAAGTCAAATACTGGCCCATAGGCCAAAGCGAGAACAAAGCTCGTATATACACCTGGAAGTTCTACACCGATTAATTAACGATGGCGCGATATTCGCTGGCAGTGAGCAACCCCTCAAGCGTTTCGTCGTACGACATTTGCACTTCATATAACCAGCCAGACCCATACGGATCTGAATTCACTAGTCCTGGTTGAGTAGCAAGCGATTCATTCACTAACACCACGCTTCCACTCACTGGCGAGTAAATGTCGCTAACGCTCTTGCTGCTTTCAACCTCAACTGCACTTTCACCAGAACGCACTGCCTGACCGAGCACCGGTAACTGCACGTGAACAATCGCGCCTAAAGCATCCTGTGCAAGATCGGTAATACCAATTCGTGCAGACTCGCCATCAATAAGCACCCATTCGTGTTGTCGGGTGTAGCGCAATCCTTCAGGAATGTTCACATTCTCAACTTAGCCAAATGCGCGAACGCCACGCACCTTAAATGTGCGATTTGGGGGTTGTTTATTTGCCGACAACGTTTGCACTCGGTCAAATTGCTGCCCATCTGTGAAGTACTGCGTCCACGCTTCTGTGCCGTTGTAGTCAGACGACGTCCAGTAGTACCCAATGTCAAATCCGCCAACAGGAGTTGGTTCGCGATTGACTCGATTTTGTGCGAGTACTCGCCATGCAATGTTCAATTCATTTGCTGATGGCAAAAACCAATCCGCAAAGCCATTGCAGGCTTGCGAGCGTACTAACGCTGCTGCATGATTTCTCTTCGCTCCATATCGTTGAATGATGAGGTCTGTATTTGATTTTCCTGCACCTATCGCTTTAGCTCGCACGCGCTCAATTTGCAGTGCATGGATACCCTGCACCACACCTGCTGGCTTAAAGGGCACTCCTGCAATTTCGCAACTCGCGGGAGCAGCTTCCAAATATCGTCCCCAGGACTGCTTAGAACCGGCATCGTAAAACACCACGCCACCACCTGGACCAACATCGCCAACTGCACAACTCACCCCTGCTGAACATTGAGCATTTTGCCGAACAGAAGTCACCACTAAAGGCGGTGGTGGATTACCGGTACCGGCTGGGAATGGTCTTACCGCTACTACACCAAACTTCTGCGATGCAAATGATCCTTCGTGGTATGGACTCATCACAAGATCTTTATTGCCGCTCAGTCCTCGAATGATTCCATTTGCATCAGTGAACTTTGTTCCATCTTGAAACTGCTGATACCACGCAAAAGTTGCACTCTGTTCCGACGAAGTCCAAATCACTCCGCGATAAAAACGACCAGTTCCACCAAGTTTCCAATAGTTGTACAACGCATCAAGTTCGTCAACAGATGGAATACTCCAACCAGATCGAATCTTGGCAGCAATGCTTGCAGTACCGAATTTTGACAACATAAGTTGCGTATTTCTCGCTCCCATACCAATTTGCATTGACTGTAAACGCAGCATTGATGCAGAAAGGCCGTCTTGGCCGTCTACATACAAGGACTCACGTGGTCCCCAATGAGAACCAAACGCTTTGGGTTCCATGCGCGCTTCAAGAAAGCGTCCCCACCACTGCTGAGATCCAGCGTCGTAAAACACCACTCCACCAGCTGGGCCAATCATGCCAATGGCACAACCTTCGCCACTTTCCCTGCATGTACTCGCACTCGGTGCAGCCTGAGCAGGCTGAGTGATTCCAGATAACCCAGCAACCATCAGGGAAATCACGATCACCAATTGGCGCATGACTAACTTGCTTTCAGAGTGATGTGAGTTCGAAGGCCACCAAGAGGGCTAGGTGAAAGCGAGAGAGTTCCTCCATGTCGTTGCACAATTGACGAAATAATTGAGAGCCCCAGACCAAATCCACCGCCCGTTTTTGAATGAGCACGATCAAAACGCTGGAACCCCTCCTTGGTTCGTGCATACAGTTCGGAACTCAAACCAGGACCTGCGTCATCGAACACTACAACTGCCATTTGATCAATCTTTGAAAGGATAATGTCAACTTCAGCGTCAGGTGGCGTATGGCGCAAAATGTTAGATAGCACATTTGAGATCATTCGAGACAGTTGCTCGGCATTTCCCACTACTTTCACATCGCTTGCAATCGCAGACTTAACCGTTCGATTGTTGTGCTGGTCTGAAAAATCTCTCACATGATTTGCGACCAGCGCTGAAAGGTCCACGGTCTCTGACATTTCATGACGTACTTCTCCGAGTTCAGCGAGGAGTAAAAGATCATTAATGGTCTGAGACATTCTTTGCGATTCACTCACAAGCCGGCTCATCGCACGCTCACGCTGTTCCTCGGAAAGTTCCTGCCCACTGTTGAGAATCTCGATATATCCACGTATCACCGTTAATGGAGTTCGCAATTCATGTGAAGCATCGCCAAGAAACTCTCTCATAAGAGCTTCCGAACGCGATGTTCTCTGGACAGCCAACCTCAGAGTATTCACCATTGCCAGTAGAGAATTTGTAAGCAAACCGATTTCACTTGTTCCTACATCAGTCGAGAGCTCACGGTCCAAATCGCCTTCCGCTATTGCTTGTGCGTCACGTGTTACTCGCACAATTGGCCGAAGAGCTCGAAGAATGAGCCAATAAACAAGGATGACCATAAACAATGCGATCAGCAACGACAGCCGCATAGTTCGCACCAACGACTTGCCAAATTGGTCGTCAGTGCTTGACAAGGATGCGCCAACTACTAGCCATTCTCCGTTCCCTGTCGAATAGGTCGCGATCCGAAGTTTTACTGCACCAGACTTTGATATCGGCTTTTCTGCGGCTCTCGTGACATCGGTGATACTGAGCGTTGGAAGTCTTATTGTTTCATCTCCATCTCGCGATTCCACCAAAACCACTGGTTCGCTATCGTCAAAAAACAGCATGGCGCTGATTGGAACTGGACTCGAATCAGCAGCATCAAGAACGGCCGAAATATCTTGCAGCGCGTCGTTTCGCACACTTGCAATCGCTTCGCCAAGTACTACGTCTACAGCGTCTATTGCTTCCTGACGGGCGATTAGTGCACTTGATCCGCCAATTGCTCCCCCGCCAGCAATAAACACAACGCCAGACAAAAGCGCAAGGCGAGTCCGCAATTTCACGCTTTATCTACCAATTTGAATCCAATACCTCGAACGGTAACGAGCATGTTGTCAATTTCCGGGGACATTTTCTTTCGCAAATACGATATGAACGTTTCTACGACTGTTGTACTGGAATCAAAATCAATCCCCCATACTGCATCGAGCAATTGTTGTTTAGTTAGTACCCTGTTCTTATTTTCCATCAAATACTCGAGCAAACGGAACTCAGTCGGCGAAAGATCAATTGCATTTCCTGCACAAATCACTTCATGACGCGCGGCACTTAACGCAATTGGTCCGCATGTAAGTGTCACATCATTTTCACCATTCACACGACGTAAAACAGCTGCGACGCGAAGCAAAAGTTCTTCCAATCCAAAGGGTTTTTTGACATAGTCATCAGCTCCAAGTTTCAAGCCAGTAACCGTGTCCTCCCGTTCATGTCGAGCAGTCAGCAATATCGCAGGCGTCGAAATGCTTAGTGAACGCATCTTTCTGAGTACTTCAAACCCATCTAATTTCGGCATGTTTACGTCTAATATGACGAGATCGGGTCTGTCACTTCGGACTCGATCAATTGCCATCTGTCCATCTTTTGCACGCACTGTGAGATACCCGGCAAGGTGCAGGGCATCCTCAATAGTGTCGCAAACGGCTTCATCATCATCAGCCACCAAAATCCGCTGAACTACCACAACGTAAAACTACAACTCTGGCCAACTTCGCACTGCCCTCCTTCCCAATTCACAGGATTTCCACAAAATCATTGTTTATGGTGAATGACAAGAAAGCCCCTAACTAAGGAGTAACCATGAAGAAGTCTGTACAGAAGGTACTTGCGGTGACAGCCATCGCGCTAGTCATGACGAATGGAGCAACAGCTGCTCTAGCAGAAGATGCATCGTCACCTACTACAACTGTTCCAGCGCAGTCAGCCCCCAATGCAAATTCTGCAGAGCGCAGTGCATATCGACTTGCATTGCAGGCATACAACAAAGCAAAAATTAAAATCAATAAGAATTTTGCTACTGCCATGAAAGAGGCGAACACAGCCCGACGCACTGCCCGCGAATCAGCCACAACCAAGGAAGCAAAGAAGGCAGCTCAATTAGCTTTCTCAGCTGCAATCATTGCTGCACAAAATGCTCGGACAGCAGCTCTCACTGCACTTGGCAATCCTCTGGTCAAGCCAGTGAAAACTGTAAACAACAACTAGTCTCCTCTGACAGCAAAACCCGTCTCTGTTGTAACAGAGACGGGTTTTGCCTTTATACAGCTGGTATTGACAGCGTGAAAGTTGAGCCAACGCCTACTTCAGAAGTCACGCTCACATCGCCTCCATGCAACAACGCAATGTGTCTCACAATTGCAAGTCCTAGCCCAGTGCCACCAGTTCCGCGACTGCGGGCATCATCAACTCGATAAAAACGCTCAAAGACTCGCCCCAAGTGCTCTGCGGCGATTCCAGGTCCATTGTCGGCTACCGAAATGAGCATTCGACCCTCTTCACGACGCACTTCAACTTTTACTATTGAACCCTGGTCGCTGTACTTCACCGCATTGTCAATCAAATTCCCAACCGCAGACACCAATTGAGCTCGATCGCCAATCACCGACATATCTGGGTTGTCCTCAACCACAATCATCACCGATTTTGCAAGTGCGGCACTGCGAATGCGGCCCACTGCCTCATCAATTACGCGTGCAGTGTGGATGGATTCGCGCTTCGACAGGCCATCAAATTCAATCCGAGCAAGATCAAGTAGGTCATTTACGGTCTCATTCAGACGAGTAACTTCATTCAGAATGATTTCTGCCATTCGCGTTGATTCCGACTCGCCCATTTCCGCAATGAGATTCTCCGCCATGAGCGAAATCGCTCCAATTGGTGTGCGCAACTCATGACTGATATTGGCTACGAAATCGGTGCGTACGCGATCAATCATCAATCGCTGCGTAATATCTTCAACAATTGCCGCAGCTCCACCATCGGCAAGAGTGACCGTGGCAATTTCTATAGTGCGAATTACTTGATCACCAAATTCAAGTTCGGTTTTCTTAGTTATTCCTGCGAGAGATTCCCTCAACAGACCATCCAGACTTTCCACAAATAGAACATGGTCGTCTGATTGCGGCGTGAACAAACTGTCGGCGGCTCGATTACTCCACATATTCGAGCCATCACTCGACATCACCACCACGCCAAGCGGAAGCGCATCCATCGTCGCGCTGATTCGTGAAAGTGTAAGAAAGTCTTCTTCAGAAAGTTGGTGAAGGGGTGCTACCGGTTCAGCATCCTTGCGCTTTAACCATGCCATGCGATCTCTAATTCCTCCAGAAATGAAAACTATCAGCCAATTACGTGTCACTGCCTATGGATTTTGCGGGCGTACTGTAGGTGTATGACAAACACCACTCCACATTCCCCGCTCACCTGCGAAGCCTGCCGCATCATCGACAAGACCGACGGAATTGAAGACGGCAAGCTGTTCAGTCTTGCGCATTGGAAAGTTACGAACGAGCGTATGCATTGGCAGCACGTTCACGACGTTCAAGACAGAGTTTCCGATCGCATCACCGGTTTTGCCGGCTCACTGAACTTCGTATACATCCATACGTTGTGGTTCGTGATTTGGATTGCACTTAATGTGGGGCTCATTGGTGCGTCATTCCAGTTTGATGAGTATCCATTTGGACTGCTGACCATGATTGTGAGTCTTGAGGCAATCTTTCTCTCAACGTTTGTGATGGTCAGCCAAAATCGTCAGGCTGCTCGAGCCAACATTCGGTCACAAGTCGACTTTGAGTCAAACCTGCAGTCTCTTATTTGGTTAGTTCATCTGGCGCAGCAATCAAACGTAGACATTGCCCATGTCGACAAGTTATGCGCTGAGGCCATCGCCGAGTCCCGCAAAATGGCTTAACCCACAAACTGCAGGCACCCATTGAGTACCTTGACGGCATGACGAATCGCGACAACCTTCATGCGAAGGTACGCGCAATTCTCGAAAAAGCCAATCACCCAAACACTCCACAAGCCGAAGCTGAAACTGCCTTGGCACTCGCTTTTCGGTTAATGCAAAAGTACGACATTGATGAAAGCTCAATAAGCAAGCGAACGTATGACAACGAAACGGTGATGACAAAAACCTTTGTTATCACCGGCCAATACCGCGTGCGACGCGGAACGCTGTTGTGGAATATTGCCAACGCGGTCTCGTGTCATACCTACCGCGACATGATGGAACCCAATCCAACACAAGTCATCATGGTTGCCTTCGGTACTGAAAATGACCTCTTCTCGCTTGAAGCGTTGTACACCGCTGCCGACCTACTTGCAGCGCGCTCAATTCCTTCTGGTGACCGTCGGTTCAAAACTTCGTGGTGGCGCGGGTACTGCGAAGCCATCGGAGCAAAGCTTGCACAGGAGCATCAAACCATGGTCAAAGAGGCGCATGGTGTTGGGTTAGTGCTGCTTGAGCGAGCCGAACGCGCACGTCGTTTCATGGTACAAAACACCCCGCACCTACACAGCAGCACCAGCAATTACCGAAGTGATCGCGAAGCCTTCGGAGCGGGCCACCGTGCAGGTCAGCAATTCTCTAGTGGTCGCAATAGTTTCGGAAATTCCAGTCGGCAAATAGGTGCTGGCAGCAATGGCTAATTCCGAAACGTTACGTGTGTATGCGGCTGAAGATGCGCTTGAGAGCAGCTCTCCAACGCGAGCCCTCAGCATGGATGAGGCAACAGCGTGGATTACTACCATTGCTGAAAATGAAGACCTAGACCCACCAACGCTGGTTCGCCAGAGAATGTCCAGCGATTTACTTGGTCTTGCATTTAGCGATGAGTGGTGCATTGCAGTGCGCAAGGCTAAGCCGACGCAGCTGTTGTTATTGCACGAACTCGCCCACTTGGCGTGTGCCAATAAAGGCCACGGCCCAGAATTTCAGCGGCAACTTGTGGAATATGTGCGTAAATACGTGTCAGTCACACATGCAGCAGAATTGGCGCAACTACTTAAATAGAGCCAGTGTCGAGCAGCCTCTGAAAAGCATCTGCCTGAATCATTGGGATGCCCAACTCGGTTGCTTTCGTTACCTTTGATGCACCTGGGTCTTCACCCACCACTACGCAGTAGGTTTTTGCGCTAACTGAGCCTGGGGATTTCCCGCCGCGGTCTTTAATTGCAGCTTCTGCTTCTTCGCGCGTAAACCCTTCCACACTTCCCGTTACCACAATTGCTTTACCAACCAAATTCTGCGGCAAGTCACTTGTGACTACATTGCCAAATTCAACGCCGCCTTTTCGCAATTTTTCAATAACTGCTTTGTTCGGCTTTTGTTTGAACCACGTTGCAATTGATTGAGCAATGACTCCACCGACGCCGTCAATACTGCTGAGTTCTTCCTCGGTGGCTTCCATAATGCGATCAAGCGAACCAAATGTTTTGGCGAGCGATTCGGAAGCAGCAGGACCTAAATGCTTAATGCCCAAAGCTGTGAGCAATTTTGGAAGTGGTTTCGACTTTGACTTGTGAATTCCCGCCAGCAAATTGGTTGCGCTCAATTCGCCGAAGCCTTCAATTTGCAGTAGCTGTTCTTGGTTCAAGGCATACAGGTCGCCAACATCGCTCACCAATCCAAGATCAGATAGTGCGAACACTGTTTTTTCGCCCAAACCTTCAATATCCATTCCTCCACGCGACGCGAAGTAGATGATGCGCTGGTCGCGTTGAAACGGACACGAGGGTTCGACACAACGAGTATCGGACTCGCCTTCAACTTGAACCAATGTCGACTTCACATCACATGGGCACGTCTCGGGAAACTTCCACGGCTTCGAATTCTTGGGACGTTTTTCAAGAACTGGGCCAACCACTTCGGGAATAACGTCACCTGCTTTGCGCACCACCACGGTGTCGCCAGGACGAACATCCTTCAGAGCAACTTGTTCGCGGTTATGCAAGGTGGCCATTCCCACCGTTGAAC
>JALQWV010000042.1 GCA_023263465.1 Ilumatobacteraceae bacterium | reverse complement strand
CATCGCACGTGTCTAAGCCTGAGTTCACCGTGAGATGGAAGTGGAAGCAGTACGACCTTGCGTTTTGGGACAACCGACTCACGCAGCATTATGCAACTGCCGACTACATGCCGCATCGCCGGGTGATGCATCGCGCAACAATTCTTGGTGACAAGCCATATTTAGATTTAGGTGTTGCTATATAAAGCAGCACAGGCGTTTTCGTTGTTTTACTATTTTCCGCGAATGGCTTTCAGTACGTTGGCCATCTCGATTGCACCAATTGCTGCTTCTTCGCCTTTGTTTCCTGCACCAGGACCAGAGCGCTCCACTGCTTGTTGAATGTTTTCGACAGTAAGCACAGCAAAGCCAATTGGCAATCCTGTCTCCAATTGAATCTGTGCGATGGAATCGGCTACCGGGCCGGCCACATACTCAAAGTGCGCCGTCTCGCCACGAATTACTGCGCCAAGAGTGACAAGCGTGTCGTAGCGGCCCGAAACTGCCATTGCTTTTGCTGTCACAGGAATTTCGTACGCACCAGGAACCCATGCGATATCAATGTCAGATTCTGCGACTCCATGATTTGCGAGTCCGCGCTTTGCGCCATCGAGCAGTGCACTGACAATGAATTCATTGAATCTCGAGCACACGATTCCTACGCGAAGTCCCTTGCCGTCTTGTGATCCTTCAAATGTGGTCATGATGTTCTCCTTATTTTCCTGAAATATCCGACGAGTCAAAAACGTGGCCCATGCGCTCACGTTTAGTGCGGAGGTACACCTCGTTTTCCGGTGTTGGCTCAATGCTGAGCGGAACGCGTTCCACAATGCTCAAGCCGTATCCAGCAATGCCGCCGTATTTGGCTGGGTTATTGGTCATAAGACGAAGTTTGCGAGCACCGAGGTCGGCAAGAATTTGTGCACCAATTCCGTATTCGCGACTGTCAACCGGGAGTCCAAGTTCGGTGTTGGCGTCAACAGTGTCAAATCCCTCGTCTTGCAGTGAATACGCACGAATCTTGTGGCCGATTCCAATGCCGCGTCCCTCGTGGCCGCGTAGGTACACCACAACACCTTTACCCGCCGCATCAATTTGTTGCATGGCTGCGGCAAGTTGAGGGCCACAGTCACAACGCTTGCTGCCAAACACATCGCCCGTCAGGCACTCGCTATGAACTCGGGTGAGTACAGGTGTTCCATCGCTTACATCTCCCTTTACGAACGCAAGGTGCTCGATGCCGTCAATGGTGCTCTTGTATGCAACACACGTGAAGCCGCCCCACTCTGTTGGCACTGTTGCAGATCCCACTCGCTCCACGAGGCGCTCGTGATGACGACGGTACTCAACAAGATCGGCAATGGACGAGAGCAACAAATTGTGCTCGGCACAGAACTTGCGAAGGTCTGGCAAGCGCGACATAGTGCCGTCATCATTTTGAATTTCGCAAATGATCCCAGCCGGCTGCAAACCAGCAAGGCGAGCCAAGTCTACTGCGGCTTCTGTGTGTCCGGCGCGTTTCAGCACTCCACCTTCGCGAGCACGCAGGGGGAAGATGTGTCCTGGACGAGCAAATGCCGAATGAGAAACATTTGGATCAGCAAGGCCACGCAATGTTGCTGCGCGGTCTGCTGCAGAAATTCCTGTTGTCGTGCCCTCAAGTAGGTCTACGGAAATGGTGAAAGCCGTGCGATGGCTTTCTGTGTTGTTATCCACCATGAGCGGGAGTCGCAGATCGTCGCAGCGTTCTCCCGACAGTGGCGCAACGACAACACCCGACGTGTGGCGCACAATGAATGCGATTTTCTCGGGAGTTGCGAACTGCGCGGCCATAATGAGGTCGCCTTCGTTTTCTCGGTCTTCGTCGTCCACCATCACGATCATTTCGCCGCGTGCAATTGCCGCAACTACGTCTTCAATGGGTGACATTTCAATTTCTTTGTTACTCATGTGGGGGTCCTTTAGTTGAGGTTCGGTTCAAGAATGATTTCGATATCGCCACCAAGATTGGTAGCGGACACCACGTGTCCACGCCACATATCAGCCATAGTTGCTGCAGCGGGGCCAGCAAATACTCCTGCAGCGTTATCGCCGCCAGCAATAACTGGTGCAATGTGCATCACATATTGGTTAATGAGGCGCTCGCGATGAAACGATGCTGCCACTCGCGCTCCACCTTCAACCAGTAACTGCACGACACCTTCGTTACCAAGGGTGTCAAGTAGGTCGGTGAGTGAACCAGTCCATTGTGTACACGGATGAATATTCGCTTGCGAATCAATTTCGCCAAGCACTATGCGACGTGGCGACGGCCCCTGAACATCGCGCACTGTTAACGAGGGGTTGTCGGCACGAACTGTGCCAGCTCCGACAACAATTGCATCACTTTCTGCGCGTAATTGATGTACTCGCTTACGTGCAGTTTCACCCGTTATCCATTGACTTGACCCATCGGCTGCGGCAATTCGTCCATCTATCGTGCTAGCCATTTTCAACACGACAAATGGTCTGCCGGTTGACCGATGATGCAGATATGGCGCAAGTTGGGTGCGCACTTCGTGTTCAAGAACACCAACTTCAACAGTGATTCCAGCATTGCGCAGTTGTTGCACTCCGCTTCCAGAAACATTTGTGTCCGGATCAAGTGTGCCTACAACAACGCGACTGATCCCAGATTCAATAATTGCTGCGGTACAAGGGCCTGTTCGTCCTGTGTGGCCACACGGTTCAAGCGTTGAATACAACGTTGCACCAACAGCATTCTTTCCTGCAGCATTCAGTGCTACGACTTCAGCGTGCGCATTGCCGGGCTCACGTGTTGAACCGGTAAACACTTTGCCACTCGGTGAAACGACAACAGCACCAACCCAAGGGTTTGGCCGCGATCGCAGACGTGCATCGCCAGCGCTGGTGACCGCCAAGTGCATGTGCTGTTCGTCGAGTGTGTTCACGTGTGTTGCCCTTTAGTATTTGCGCAGTTTGAACCACGCGCAGGGCAGAGCGAAGACGACAAAA
>JALQWV010000175.1 GCA_023263465.1 Ilumatobacteraceae bacterium | reverse complement strand
ACGGCGGGTTTGGTTCTGCATATCTTGCGCGCCAAGTTGGCCAAAAGTTCGCACGCGAAATTTTCTTTCTTGGTCGCGAATACTCAGCAGAAGACGCACGCCAGATGGGTATGGTCAATGCAGTTGTACCCCACGCCGAACTTGAAGCCACCGCATTGCAATGGGCTAAGGAAATCAATGGCAAGAGTCCAACCGCGCAACGCATGCTGAAATTCTCGTTCAACCTGATTGATGATGGACTCGTTGGCCAACAGGTGTTTGCTGGCGAAGCCACTCGACTTGCCTACATGACCGATGAAGCAGAGGAAGGGCGAAACTCGTTCCTTGAAAAACGCGAACCAAATTGGGACGCGTTTCCCTGGTTGTACTAGATCTTCATGATCGTCACGATTGACGATGCGCTCGACCCTCGGCTGAATGCTTTTCGTTGGCGCGAACGACAACTGACCACTATCGCGCAACGAAAGTCGGCGCAAAACGAAGGACTTTTCATTGCTGAAGGCGATTTAGTTGTGCACCGTGCGCTAGAGGCCGGATGTATTCCCGATGTGGTCTTGTGCGATCCAAAATGTGCGACTGAGTTTTCTCATGCAGTGCATAACGCTGGTGGCACGACACTTGTAGCGAGTGCAGATATTCGCCGCGAAGTAACTGGGCTTGGCGTGCCACTTGATGCGATTGGCGTGTTTAAACGCCCACCTCTTGTTTCAAGTGACGACCTCATCGCACACGCGACCAGACTGATTGTTCTTGATTGCGTAGACAACCCAAGCAATGTTGGGTCAATCGCACGCACTGCCGCAGCCCTTGGCTGGGACGGACTACTGCTCGATTCAACAAGTTCAGACCCGCTTTCCCGCCGAGCACTGCGCGTCAGCATGGGAACCACGTTCAAACTTGGCTTCGCTCGTTTTGCAAACACCAGCGAAATTCTTGCTCAGTTACACAATTCGGGATTTGCCACAATCGGCCTTACGCCTCACCATCAATCGCGCGTAGTAACAAACCTTCGGTCAATTTGCATTGAAGGCAAACGTGCCCTGGTACTTGGTTCAGAGCGACAAGGTTTGAGCGATGCAAGCCTTGAGTCGTGCACACACCTCGCCAACATCACCATGGCAGACGGAGTTGATTCACTCAACGTGGCCTCGGCATCTGCAATCGCCTGTTTCACATTGCTGTAATCAGCGATTAATCATGTGCTGAGCAGCGTTGGTCATGTACTCAGTAAGTTGCGCATGAATACTGGGATCAGTCGCGCATTCGTCAACCGCAATTTGCATATGCAACATCCATCTGTCGCGCTCTAACTCACCAATAGCGAACGGAAAATGCCGTTGACGCAAGCGCGGATGTCCACGCTCGTCGCTATAGGTCGTCGGCCCGCCCCAGTACTGAATGAGAAATAGCGTGAGTCTTTCGCGCGCTCCGACCAGGTCGTCGTGGTCGGGATACAGCGGCCACAGCACGTCGTCCTGCACCACTCCTTCGTAAAAACGATCGACTAAGCGGACGAAAAAATCGCTCCCACCTACTTCTTCATAGAGCGTCGCCATAGTTGTTAGAAAAACTCTGGTTCTTCCCATTCTGGGAAAATGTCGGGCAAATCGGTTGTCACCCGTTCGGTGAACACAGCTGGACGCTTTTCCAAGAAACTCATCACGCCTTCTTGCACATCCCTTGAACGCCCACGGAGTTGAATTCCTCGGCTGTCTACGCGATGTGCATCCATCGGATGCGAAGCTCCAAGCATTCTCCACATCATCTGGCGCGCAAGAGCAACCGAAACCGGTGCAGCGTTATCAACAATTTCCTTTGCCAGCGAATACGCGGAAGGCAATAGATCATCTGGTTCGTGAATGCTGCGCACTAAGCCACCGCGAAGCGCTTCCTGCGCGTCAAACACACGACCAGTCATAACCCATTCTTGAGCTTGTGCAATACCAACGATGCGAGGCAGGAACCACGAAGAGCATGCCTCAGGAACAATTCCTCGACGCGTGAATACAAAACCCATTTTCGCAGCGCTCGAAATAAGACGCATATCCATTGCCAGAGTCATCGTTGCACCAATTCCCACTGCTGGCCCATTGATTGCACCGATGATCGGCTTATTGCACTTGAACATCCGCAGGGTCACGGTGCCGCCTCCATCACGACGAAACGTGGTCTGTGAATCGGTGCTTAACGATCCATCATTAAACGTGTCGCCTCCACCAGACAAGTCCGCACCTGCACAGAAACCGCGCCCGGAACCAGTCATAACAACAGCGCGAACACTGTCGTCCGCATCAATGTCGTCAAAAACCTGATGCAATTCGCGCATCATCGTGTTGGTGAATGCATTGAGTTTGTCGGGGCGATGCAACGTTACGGTGGCAACGCCGTCTCGAACTGAATACAAAAGTTCGGTGTAAGCCATGAGCCCAATCTAGATGTGCGGGCTATACATCCAAGAAGCGTGAAGCCGCGATGGCAGAACCAATTGCTCCTGCTAATGCGCCAATGATCAAAATGACGACCATTACTCCCGAGAGGTAACCCGACGGGACAACCAAGGACGAGATACCTGTGCCGGGCTTGAAACCAGCAACTCCATTAGTCCATGCCGAATTCAATACCCACAGCCCTCCGCACGAAACGACTGCGCCAATAAGTCCTTGCAACAGCCCTTCAAGCATGAAAGGAACTCGAATGAACCAGTTAGTTGCACCGACGAGTTTCATCACTTCAATTTCTCGTCGCCGAGCAAACATGGCAGTGCGAATGGTGTTCCAAATAAGACCGACTGCGACTATCAAGAGCACCAGCGACATCACCAAAGTGACGGTGCGGACGAATTTTGACAGCGTTGAAATGACCTGAAACTCGTCTTCAGCCAAGGCCACATCTTCCACACCCGGGAGTGAACGATATTGCTCGCTAAGGGAACGAACGAGCGCTGGGTCTTGCGTGAGGGGCACAACCTTAAATTCTGATGGGATGTTTTCCGGAGTTAACAGGCTAAGCGTTACAGGGTCACCCGCGAAAATTCGCTTTGCCTCTTCGTATGTTTGTGTTTTATCCAAATACTGAAGTTTGTCAACGTTGATGATGGTTGGTGCCGATCTGATGGATTCATCAATCAACGCAATTTGTTCAGGTGTTGCATCGCTTCGCACAAACACGATCATCGCAACGTCGCCCTTCCACTGCACGAGCA